>NZ_JADEWP010000078.1:0-10599 GCF_015207535.1 Cyanobium sp. LEGE 06143
GTAGAGGGTGGTCACCTGTTCGCCGGGGGCCGATTCGGCCACCAGCCGTTCGTTCTCCACGAAGTACACAAGCCGCTCGGCCCGGATGCTGTTGCCATCCCCTTGAAGCACGTCCACATCGCCACTCAGCACCAGGCGACCCTCACGGCTGAAGTACTGGGCCTGGCGGGCCGTGGCCACCACCCCCTGATCGCCGTAGACGATCCGCACATTGCCGCTGGCGGAGAGGATTCCGGTGGCGTTGTCGGCGCTCTGCAGGTCGGATTCGATCGTCACCACGCCGGTCAGAGGGGCCGTCTCGGGTGCGGCCGCTGACGTGGCCATCTCCTGGGCCCTGGCTCCTGCCACCAGGGTGGAGGCGGAGAGGCCAAGCGCAGCCAGACCCAGCAGGGCAACGCTGGCGGGATGGAAGGCAGACAGGGGCAAGGACCGGGGCTGCCTGAACGCAGAATTCAATCTACAGAGGGCTGCGACGCTGCCCTGGCTGGAAGCAGCCGGGGAGGCTCCAGGTCCGGGTTCTGGTCAGGGCCCTGCAGGGCTTGCAGCCAGAGGCCGGCACTGCGGCAAACGGCTGCGAGATCCAGGCCCAGGGCGTCCTGCGGGCAGTCGCGCAAGCGCCCCAGCCCCTCACCCGTGAGGATGGTGGCACCGCGCCGATTGCCCCGTTCGAGGTGAAGCTGGCCCACGGCAATCTGCAGCAGGCCCTGCAGCACCGGACGGGTCGGGCCTGCCGTCTCGTGCCAGAGCTCCTCAAAGCCGTCGTGGCAGCCATACCAGTCGCCGGCATTGAACTGGGCGATGGCGGCGCCGAGGCGGGCATCGCCCAGCAGGGCTGACTCTTCGGGATCGAGCATGGAGCTGGACCTGGATCGGACCTTGATCTGAACCTGAACGTTCAGCGCTTGGCCGCCTTTTTGGAGGGCAGCTTGCGCAGCCGGATCGATTCCGGTGTCACCTCAAGCATTTCATCGGGACCGATGTACTCAAGGGCGCGCTCCAGAGTCATCTGCACAGGTGACTGCAGGGTGTCGAGCACCTCGGCGCCAGCGGAGCGGATGTTGGTCACCTGCTTGGCCTTGCAGACATTGAGCTCGAGATCCTGGGGCCGACTGTTCTCACCCACGATCATGCCCTTGTACACCTTGGTGCCAGGAGTGATGAAGAACTGGCCGCGATCTTCGGCCCCCTTGAGGGCATAGAAGGTGGCCGTGCCCTCCTCGAAGGCAATCAGCACGCCGCTGCGGCGGGTGTCCACATCGCCCTGCATGGGCCGGTAGTCGAGGAAGGAGTGGCTCATGATTCCCTCACCGCGGGTGGCACGGATGAACTCGCCGCGGAAACCGATCAGGCCGCGGGCCGGCACGACGAATTCCAGCAGGGTGCGGCCGTCGCTGGTGGTTTCCATGTTCTGCATTTCCGCCTTGCGGCTACCGAGTTTCTCGATGCAGGCACCCACGGATGCTTCCGGCACGTCGAGCACGAGGGTTTCATAGGGCTCGCTGGGGGTGCCATCGATGGTGCGGAAGATCACCTGGGGCTGGCTCACCTGGAACTCATAGCCCTCGCGGCGCATCGTTTCGATCAGGATGCCGAGGTGCAGCTCACCCCGGCCGCTCACCGACCAGCGGTCGGGTGAGTCGGTGTCCTCCACCCGCAGGGCCACGTTGGTGAGCAATTCCTTCTGCAGCCGATCGCGCACCTGACGGCTGGTGACGAACTTGCCCTCCTTGCCGGCGAAGGGGGAGTCGTTGATGACGAAGGTCATCTGCAGGGTGGGCTCATCCACCTTGATCAAAGGCAACGCCTCGGGATTGTCCGGGCAGGCGATCGTCTCGCCGATGTTCACCTCATCGAAGCCGGACACGGCCACCAGGTCGCCGGCGCTGGCCTCGGCGATCTCCACCCGCTGCAGGCCCTGGAAACCGAGCAGCTTGCTGATCCGGCCGCGCTTGACGCTGCCGTCATCGCGCAGGAGAGCAGCGGGCTGACCCGCCTTGATGGTGCCGTTGTGGATGCGGCCGATCATGATCCGGCCGAGGAAATCGCTGTAGTCAAGGGTGGTGACCTGGAGCTGCAGCGGCTTGGCGGGGTCCCCCACCGGCGGCGGCACATGGCGCAGGATGGCGTCGAAGAGCGGACGCATGGTGTCGCTCTCTGTTTTCATGTCGGGCTTGGCGTAGCCGCCCATGCCGCTGCCGAACAGGTAGGGGAAATCGCACTGGTCGTCGTCGGCACCGAGCTCGAGGAAAAGGTCGAGCACCTTGTCCACGGCGATCTCCGGATCCACCCGGGCCCGGTCGATCTTGTTGACAAACACGATCGGACGCAGCCCTTTCTCCAGGGCCTTCTTGAGCACGAAACGGGTCTGGGGCATGGGCCCCTCGTTGGCGTCCACAATCAGCAGGCAGCCATCCACCATGCCCAGCACGCGCTCCACCTCGCCGCCGAAGTCAGCGTGACCAGGGGTGTCGACGATGTTGATGCGAATGCCTTCGAAATCAACCGCCGTGTTCTTGCTGAGGATCGTGATGCCGCGCTCGCGCTCCAGATCGTTGGAGTCCATCACGCAGGTGGGCACCGCTTCGTTGTCGCGGAAGATGCCCGACTGGGCCAGCAGCGCGTCGACGAGGGTGGTTTTGCCGTGGTCAACGTGGGCAATGATCGCAATATTGCGAATCGGCGTGCCTGAATGTGCGCCGCTCATAAATTGAGAATTCCTACGGTTCAGTCTGTAGCCAAGAAAACAGACTACTCCATCCCCTTGCCAGGCTGATCCCGGCTCAGGGGGCCAGACGCTGGGCGGGCTCGAACACTTTCAGCGCCTCGGCCGTGCCCTCGAAGCGCCAGTGCCAGGGTTCGTAGCTCACGCCCTGGGGATTGCCTGCGGGAAACGACAGGGTGAAATGGAACCGCTGGGCATGGTCCTCCAGCCAGCGGAAGGCCTGCGTGGCGGCAAAGTCCTCGGAGAGATGGGTCTGGGGCATGCGGCCATCGCCCAGATCGATGGCATACCCCGTGCTGTGTTCAGAGAAGCCGGGCGGTGCGCTCACTTCGGCCCGCTCGCGGGCGTTCTGGTTGCGCTCCGCCTTCACATCGAAAAAGATCTCCCGCTGCAGGGCCCTGGAGCGGTAGGCACTCAGCAGCACCAGGGAGATGCCGTCGGCCTCCGCGGCCCGGCGCATGGCGGCCAGGGCTTCGGCGGCGTCGCGATGCAGTTCCTGCCCCGGCGCCACGCTCACCAGGACGGCGGGGTCGGCCTCGTCATAGGGGAAGTGACCCAGCAGGCGGCCATCGGCGGTCTGGCTGGCATCGAGGCCCTCCACCGGCCTGGGGGCCAGCCACCGCTGCAGGGCCTGGCGGCTCTGGGGCAGCAGCAGCCCCCCGGCCAGCAGCACCAGAACCAGAGAGAGGCCCAGCCGCCCCAGCCGCGCCAGTGGGTGCGTCGGTGCTGCCGCAGGCAGCTGCCGGCGAGCCACAGGGATGTCATCGGGCTGCACGACGCCAGAGGAGCGGTGGGTGGGCAGTCTGGGGTTCAGCGCCACGCCAGGGCGGCATCACAGCACCCATGCAAGCGGACCCGGGGCCCAAGAGCCAGTGAGGCGCGCCAGGCCGACGGGCGCCCCAAACCAAGGCCTTAAATTGTTACAGCTTCGTCATACTCGCGCCACGATTCGGCCTCTGGGGTACTTGCGATTGCATCCATGTCGGCCCGTTGTTGCCGGCGGCAAATCACAATCTCCTTGGCGAAACCGGAAATCCCCCCGCCAGACCAGGCAGCGGTGTTAGTTTAGGCCGACAGCTTTCTTTTGGCGGAGCATTCAACTGATGTTGCGTGTCGCAGTGGTGGGCGGTGGCCCCAGTGGGTCCTGTGCCGCCGAGGTGCTTGCCAAGGCCGGTATCCAGACGTGGATCTTCGAGCGCAAGCTCGACAACGCCAAACCCTGTGGAGGGGCGATTCCACTCTGCATGGTTTCCGAATTCGACCTTCCCGATTCGATCATCGATCGCAAGGTTCGGAACATGCGCATGATCTCTCCCTCCAACCGGGAGGTGGATATTCATCTGGACAATAACAACGAATACATCGGCATGTGCCGCCGGGAGCTGCTCGACTCCTTCCTGCGCAACCGCGCCGCTGATCTCGGTGCCCATCTGGTCAACGGTCTGGTGACCAAGATCGACACCGGCGTCAACCGCCAAGGCCCGTACACCCTCACCTACTCCGACTACGGCACCGGCGAGGCCACCGGTGAGAGCAAAACCCTCGAAGTTGACCTGATCGTGGGCGCTGATGGTGCCAACAGCCGGGTCGCCAAGGCGATGGATGCCGGCGACTACAACGTGGCCATCGCCTTCCAGGAGCGCATCCGGCTGCCGGCCAAGGAGATGAGCTACTACGAAGACCTCGCTGAGATGTACGTCGGCACCGACGTTTCGCCGGACTTCTACGCCTGGGTCTTCCCCAAGTACGACCATGTGGCCGTCGGTACCGGCACCATGCAGAACAACCAGTCTCTCATCAAGGGTCTGCAGGAAGGCATCCGGCTGCGGGCCCGCAAGCGGCTCGTCAATGGCGAAGTGATCAAGGTGGAAGCCCACCCCATTCCTGAGCATCCCAGGCCCCGCCGCGTGGTGGGCCGCATGGCCCTGGTGGGCGACGCCGCAGGCTACGTGACCAAGAGCTCCGGCGAAGGCATCTACTTTGCAGCCAAAAGTGGCCGCATGTGCGCCGAGCAGATCGTGGCCAGCAGCCAGGCGGGACAGCGCATCCCAACCCAGGCCGATCTCAAGAAATACATCAAGACCTGGGATCGCCAGTACGGTGCCACCTACAAGGTGCTTGAGATTCTGCAGAACATCTTCTACTCCAATGACGCTGCCAGGGAAGCGTTCGTGGAGATGTGCGATGACAAAGATGTGCAGCGCCTCACCTTTGACAGCTACCTCTACAAGCGGGTGGTGGCGATGAACCCCTGGCAACAGATCAAGCTCACCGTGCTCACCATGGCCGCCGTGCTGCGCGGCAATGCCCTTGCCCCCCAGACCTACAAACCCGTCGACAGCGCCGTGCGCGATGACGATGAAGTGGCCGCCATGCTGGCTGTCAGCACCATCAAGGGCGGCATCAAGATGCGCGGTGAACTGGCTGCCCAGGCAGCCGCCAGCCCGGCGAATGGCACCGGCAAGAGCCAGGACAAGTCAGCCGATCAGGAACGGGAACCTGTGCTGGCCGGCCAGTGATCCAAAGGAGCGCCTGAAGCGAGGCTTCAGGCCTGGAGTGCGCTGAAGTCAGCCAGCACTGACGCCTGGTTGCGCAGCACGCTCAACAGGGCCAGACGGTTGCTGCGGATGCGACTGTCTTCAGCCATCACCATCACGCTGCTGTCGCCATCAAAGAAGGCGGCCAGGGCAGCAGCGCTCTCCTGCAGGGCCGCCGCCAGCGCCGCCAAGCCAGGCAACGCGGCCTTCTGAGCAGCCTCCTTGGCGAGTGGTTCCAGCCGCTGCAGCACGGCAAGCATGGCCGCCTCGCTGGGCTTCTCGAACAGGGCCGGCTCCACCACGGCTTCGGGGCTGAGCGTGTGCTGATCGAGAGATCCCTTCTCGGCCAGTCGTGTGGCCCGGGTGACCACAGCCTGCAACGGCGCCAGCCGCCCCTGCTGACGCAGCTCGCGCAGCAACAGCCCCCGCTGACGGACCGCACCGGGATCGGCCAGCAGCCGTTGCCTCGGCAGCCCGGCTCCCGCCACCGCCGCCACCAGGTCGGCCGCCAGGCCCTCCTCCTCCAGCAGGCTGGCGATGCGCTGGGCCAGAAAGTCGCCCAGGTCGGCCGCCAGGGCCGCCGGCTCGATCCGGAATTCAGGAAACAGACTGGCCCAGCGGTGGCTGCCGGCCAGGAGCAGCCCCTGCAGATCCAGCCGCCAACCCTGCTGCCAGAGAATCTGCAGCAGGCCATTGCCCGCCCGCCGCAGGCCGTAGGGATCAGAGGAGCCGCTGGGCCGCTCACCCTTGGCGAAGATGCTGAACAGCAGTTCCAGGCGTTCGGCCAGAGCCACCACGGCCCCGGCAGCGCTGTGGGGCAGCGCATCTGCGGCACCCCGCGGCAGATAGTGCTCGAGCACCGCCAGGGCCACCGCCCGCGGCTCGCCCTCGGCCAGCAGGTATTTGGCGCCCATGATCCCCTGCAGCTCGGGGAATTCGCCCACCATCTGGCTCACCAGATCGTGCTTGCAGAGGTGGGCCGCCCGCAGGGCCGCCTCGGCGACGTCCGGGGGCAGCGCCAGGGCCTGCAGCAGCTCCTGGCTGCACCACTCGAGTCGCTCCACCCGGTCGCGCAGGGAGCCCAGTCCCTCGGCAAAGGTGACCCGGGCCAGCTGTTCGCGCCGCTCCAGGCTGGAGACGGCCCTGTCGGCTTCCAGGAAGAAACGGGCATCGGCGAGCCGGGCGCGCAGCACACGCTCGTTGCCGCGGCGCACGGTGTCGAGGGAGTCCGGCGAGCCATTGCCCACGCACAGGAAGGCGGGCAGCAGCACATCCCGTGCTTCAAAGGCGAGGGGATCCACCGCGGCGTTGCGGCGGTAGAGCGGCACGTAGCGCTGGTGGGCCCGCATCACGGTGCAGAGCACCTCGGCTGGCAGGGCCAGGTAGGCGGGGTCCAGCGCCCCCTCCAGGAGCAGCGGCTGCTCCACCAGATCGGTGAGCTCCTCCAGCAGGTCGCCGGGCAGGTCCGGACGGCCCTCCAGCGCCTCGGCCGCCCGCTGGATGCCCTGGCTGATCCGCTCGGCCCGCAGCTGCCGGTGCACCTCCAGCCCGGCGGCGGCGAGGCTGGCCGCGTACTGGTCCGCCGCGGCGATCGACACCGGCTGCGGGTGCAGCCGGTGCCCCCGGCTGAGGCGGCCGGCCCGCACCTCTGGATCACTGCCCGGCAGCCGCACCGGCAGCACCTCGGCATCGAGTAGGGCCACCAGCCAGCGCACCGGCCTGGAGAAGCGGAAGTCTCCTTCCCCCCAGCGCATGAAGCGGCGGCCCTGCAACCCCTGAATCCAAGCGGGAATGCACTCCGTCAGCACCTCACGGGTGGGCCGTCCCGGCTCCAGCAGCCGCGCGAACACAAACGGGCCCTTGACCGTGGGGCGCACCTCCAGCGCCGCCGGCTCGACGCCGCAGCGCCGGGCAAAGCCCAGAGCCGCCTGGGTCGGCATGCCGTCCTTGAAGCCCTGACTGGCTGGCGGCCCCTTGCGCTCCTCCCGCCGCTCGCTCTGGCAGGCGGGCAGCCCGTCCACCACCACGGCCAGGCGCCGTGGTGTGCTGGTCACCTCCAGGCGGCCATGGCTGAGCCGCTGGTCGTCCAGGTCGCGGGCCACCAGAGCCTGCAGCTGGGGCACGGCCAGGCGAGCGAAATCGGCCGGCAGCTCCTCGGTTCCGATCTCCAGCAGAAAGGTGGACACGCCAACCGCAACAGCAACCGCCAACTGTATGGAGCCGTCTGCAACCGATCAGGCTGCCGGTGGGCCTTGTTCGCTACCGTCAACAGGCTTTTGGGTGGTTGCCGCAATCGTGACGTCAGGGCCGACGAAGTTCGAACAACTCAAGGCCAGCAGTGGTCACCTGCGCGAACCGCTGTTGAGCGAGCTGGGCAATCAGGCGCCCAACTTCACCGACAGCGCCGTCCAGATTCTCAAGTTCCACGGCAGCTACCAGCAGGACAACCGCGACAAGCGCCAGAAGGGCCACGACAAGGAGTGGCAGATGATGCTGCGCCTGCGCAACCCGGCTGGCCGCGTTCCGGCCCAGCTCTATCTCGCCATCGACGAGCTGGCCGATCGGCTCGGCAACGCCACCCTGCGGGTCACCACCCGCCAGGCCTTCCAGATGCATGGGGTGCGCAAGGAGAACCTCAAGGAGGTGATCGGCACGATCGTGCGCTCCCTGGGGTCCACCCTGGCCGCCTGTGGGGACATCAATCGCAACGTGATGGCGCCCGCCGCCCCCTACAGCACGGGCGGCTACCCGGCGGCCCGCGATCTCGCTGACGCCATCGCCGATCTGCTGGCTCCCCAGGCCGCCGAGGGCTCCTATCTCGACCTCTGGGTGGACGGCGATCTGAGCTACCGCATCAAGCCGAACCTGCCGGTGCGCCGCGCCAAGGCCCGCCAGGCCGAGGGCGCCGTGTTCAGCGGCGATGCCGCCGAGCCGCTCTATGGCGGCACCTATCTGCCGCGCAAATTCAAGGTGGCGGTCACGGTGCCCGGGGACAACTCGGTGGATCTGCTCACCCAGGACATCGGCCTGGTGCTGTTCTGCAACCCCCAGGGCCGGCCCCTGGCGGCCAACGTCTACGTGGGCGGCGGCATGGGCCGCACCCACAGCAAGGAGGAGACCTTCGCCCGCACCGCCGATCCGCTCGGGTCAGTGGCCTACGAGCACATCCTGGATCTGGTGCAGGCGATCGTGGCTCTGCAGCGCGACCATGGCGACCGCGACCAACGCCGCCACGCGCGGATGAAGTACCTCATCCACGACCGGGGCGTGGACTGGTTCCGGCAGGAGCTGCAGCAGCGCTACTTCGCCCATCCGATCAAGGCCATGCGCCAGGAGCCCAAGCCAAGGCTGGAGGACTACCTGGGCTGGCATCGCCAGAGCCCCGGGCTCTGGTTCGTGGGCCTGCCGGTGCTCTGCGGCCGCATCGGCGGCGAGCTCAAGCGTGGCCTGCGTCACCTCGTGGACACCTACAAGCTGGATCTGCGGCTCACGCCCAACCAGGATCTGCTGCTCTGCAACATCGGCACCGCCCAGAAGGCCAGCATCCGGGCAGAGCTGATCGCCCTCGGCTTCGAGACACCGGACGCGCCGCCCCCCCTGGAGCGCCATGCCCTGGCCTGCCCGGCCCTGCCCCTGTGCGGCCTGGCCGTCACCGAGGCCGAGCGCATCCTGCCCGATGTGATCGGCCGGCTCGACACCCTGATGCAGGGGCTCACCATCAGCAAGCCGGTGCTGGTGCGCATGACCGGCTGCCCCAACGGCTGCGCCCGGCCCTACATGGCCGAGATCGGGCTGGTGGGCAGCGGCGTCAACCAGTACCARCTGTGGCTGGGCGGCACCCCCAACCTCAGTCGGCTGGCGGAGCCCTATCTCGAGAAGATGCCCCTCGACGACCTGGAGCAGACCCTCGAGCCGCTGCTGCGGGCCTGGCAGGACGCCGGGGGCCGGCTGAGCTTCGGCGACTTCGTGGCCAGAAGCGGACGGCCTGCTGTGCAGGCCCTGCTGGCTTCGGCCTGACGTGGGCACCGTTTCGCGGCGCGGCCGCTCCTGCGGCCACCCCACAGTGTGGGCCGCATCGCTTGCCCTGGCCCTGCTCAGCTCCGCCACTGTCACCCCGCTGGCCGCCCAGGGCCGGAGGTCGCCAGCGCCGCCCCCCTCCACACCGACGATCTATGACCCGGATCCGCTCAGCTGCCAAGCCGAGGCGATCCGCGAGGCGTTCGAGCGCCACCTGGAGCCCTTTGCCGACCAGAGCCCGGCCGTGATCGCCCGGCTCAGGACCCTGCAGGGGGAGATGACGGCTTCCAGCCTGCGACGCTGCGTGGCCAAGGGCCTGATGCAGCGCGATGAGGCCAATGCGCTCTACCTGGATCTGATGGCGCCGGCATCCTCCTCCGCGCCGCCGGCCACCGCTCAGCCCGGCTCCGGCTCCACCCTTCCGTAGCAGGCCTGGGCTTCGCCCCGGCTCCAGGCCCAGAGCTGATCGCCCCAGCTGAAGTGCCACCACTCATTCGGGTGCTGGGCAAAGCCCGCCTGCTGCAGCACCTGACGCAACAGACGCCGTCGCCTGTGGCAGCCCCGCGCCCAGGTGCGCTGGGCCGGCTTGGCCGCTCCCTGGGCCACAGACTCGAAGTGGTCTGGTGAGGACACAGGCCCGATGGCGTCGATCGCCGACCCCATGTCCAGGGGCAGGCCCCGATGGTCAACCAGGGTGAGGTCCACGGCAGCGCCGGTGCTGTGGGGGGGCGGGGCAGCTGGATCCTCATCAGGATCGGCCCAGAAGCGCCCCACCTCCGCCGTCAGGGCCTCCCGGGCAGGGCTGGTTTCGGCCGGATCCACGCCTCGCTTGCGGCACAACTCAAGCAGGGTGTGCTCCACCATGAAGGCCTGCACCGCCAGGGGCCGCCAGCCGTCAAAGACGGCCAGGCGCCAGTCGGGCTGCTGTTCCTGCAGAGCCTCCTGGGAGTCGAGCAGTCGGTCGATCACCTCCTGGCGCAGCTGAAAGGGCGATCCTCCAGGGCCATAGGGAGCCCCCAGGGCTGTGTAGGGGTGGGGTTCCAGTCGCAACAGGTTGGGCGGCAGGGGAACCAGGGGATCCCGCCGCGGCTCGATGGGGACGGAATTCCAGGGACGCCGCGGCATCGCCACTCCAGTGCAGCCTTCAGTGTGGCCTGACGGCGTGCCGCTGCGTTCAGCGGGCCTCGGCCCTCAGTTCAGCCGGGCTCCTGCAGTCAGCCTGGCGCGCTGGCTCTGCAGCATGGCCAGGAGCCGGGGGTGACGCTCCAGGGATGGGTCCTCCGCCAGGATCCGCCCCCCCACGTCGCGCGCCTGCTCCAGCAC
>NZ_JADEWP010000082.1:0-10163 GCF_015207535.1 Cyanobium sp. LEGE 06143
TGCGGCGACCTCTGGCCAGGCCGGCGGCTCCGGCGCCGGCTTCAGCTGGCAGTGCCTGGGCCTGGAGGCGGAGCTGCAGGCCGTGCTGCCGGAGCTGATCCAGCTGCGTCGCCACCTGCATCGCCACCCCGAACTCAGTGGCCACGAGCAGCAGACGGCGGCCCTGGTGGCCGGGGAGCTGCGCCGCTGGGGCTGGCAGGTGCGCGAGGGGGTGGGCCGCACCGGCGTGCTGGCCGAGCTGGGGCCGGCTGGCCCCGGGCCGGGTGGCGATCCCGTCGAGCCCCTCGTGGTGGCCCTGCGGGTGGACATGGATGCCCTGCCGGTGGAGGAGCGCACCGGGCTCGACTACGCCTCCACCACGCAGGGCCTGATGCACGCCTGTGCCCATGACCTCCACACCAGCGTGGGCCTGGGGGTGGCCCGACTGCTCAGCGCAGTGGCCCAGCGGCAGCCCCAGCTGCTGCGCCACCGGGTGCGGCTGTTGTTCCAGCCCGCTGAGGAAACGGCCCAGGGGGCGGCCTGGATGAAGGCCGATGGGGCGATGGAGAACGTGGCGGCCCTGTTCGGTCTGCATGCCTTTCCGAGCATTCCGGTGGGCACGATCGGGGTGCGCAGCGGCAGCCTCACGGCGGCGGCGGGCGAACTGGAGGTGGAGGTGCTGGGGGAGGGTGGCCACGGCGCCAGGCCCCACCAGAGCACCGATGCCATCTGGATCGCGGCCAGGGTGGTGAGCGGGCTGCAGGAGGCGATCTCGCGGCGGCTCGATGCCCTGCATCCAGTGGTGGTGAGCTTTGGTCGGATCGAGGGGGGCAAGGCCTTCAACGTGATCGCCGACCACGTGCGCCTGCTCGGCACCGTGCGCTGCCTCGACAACGACGTGCACGCCCAGCTGCCTGCCTGGATCGAGGAGACCGTCCACGCCCTCTGCCGCGGCCATGGCGGCGAGGCCCGGGTGCGCTACCGCTGCATCTCGCCGCCGGTGCAGAACGACGCGGCCCTCACCCAGCTGGTGGCCGAGGCCGGCACTGAGGTGCTGGGCAGCCAGCAGGTGCAGTGGCTGGATCAGCCCTCCCTGGGGGCGGAGGACTTCGCCGAACTGCTGGATGGCATCCGCGGCACAATGTTCCGCCTGGGGGTGGCCGGACCCGACGGCTGCACACCCCTGCACAGCAACACCTTCGCTCCCGATGAGGGGGCCCTGGCGGTGGGCGTGCGGGTGCTCACCCTGAGCCTGCTGCGCTGGATGGAGCGGCCCCGATGAGTCCCCCCGCTGCCACGCGTCAGCGCCCGTTGCTCTACACCATGCTGGCCCTCTCCGCGCCGCTGCTGCTGGTGGTGGCCCTGGGGGTGCTGGCCCAGCGCCGCGGCCCCGACCGCTGGCAGGCGGTGCCGGCGCTGGTGATCGGCGCGGCGCTGCTCGGCACCAGTCTCCACAGCCGCCGCAGGCGGCGCCGCTCGTTGCTGGCGGCCCTGCGCCAGGGCCGGCCATCCGCCAGGCTGGAACCATGAGCGAAGCTTCCGACCCCCGCCCCCAGAACCAGCCCGCCGACCTGCCGGCGCTGGAGGAGGCCATCCTCTCCGGTGATCCCTCCCGTTCCATGCCGGCCCTGGTGGGGCTGCGGGAGGTGCCGGATGAGCAGGCCGTGCCGCTGCTGCTGCGGGGGCTGGAGCAGTCGGCCTTCATCGTGCGCTCCCTGAGCTGCGCCGGCCTGGGCGTGAAGCAGACCGAGGCCGGCTGGGAGGCCCTGGTGCAGGCCGTGCACCACGACGAGGACGCCAACGTGCGCGCCGAGGCGGCCAATGCCCTGGTGAGCTACGGGCTGGAGCGGGCCTGGCCCGTGGTGCTCGAGGCCTTCCGGGCCGACACCCAGTGGCTGCTGCGCTGCAGCGTGCTCTCGGCCGTGGCGGAGCACCCCGAGGCGCGGGCGGCGGATCTGCTCGAACTGGCGGAACTGGCCCTGGCCGATGCCGACGACACCGTGCGGGTGGGGGGCACCGAGATCCTCGGCCGCCTGGTCCAGCAGAGCTCGGCCCCGGCTGATGCCGGCGTGGTCGAGCGGGCCAGAACCCTGCTCAGCGGCCTGCAGCAGGACGGCGACCACCGGGTGGTGGCGGCGGCGCTGAACGGACTGCAGGGCAAGGCAGCCGAGGGCTGACGGCCGCGCCAAGGCGCCCCAGGGACAACCTTGCTAGCTTTCTGATGTCACTAGGGGTGCCCCGCACACGCCACTTCCGGCGGGTGTTGCCAGGGCTGAGATCACACCCTCCGAACCTGATCCGGGTCATGCCGGCGCAGGGAAGTGTGCCGAATCCAACCGTGGTCCGCCTGGTCCCGGGAGTGTTCGGATCCGGAGTTGTGCCTTCCCATCCCCTGGCCGCCGGTCCGTTTGCACCCCCCTCCCGAGCCGATCATGCGCAGCGCCTGGATTGAGAAGCGTCGTGGCGACGCCAACGTGTCGCAGATGCACTACGCCCGCCAGGGCGTGGTGACCGAGGAGATGGCCTATGTGGCGCAGCGGGAGAACCTGCCCGCATCGCTGGTGATGGAGGAGGTGGCCCGGGGCCGCCTGATCATCCCCGCCAACATCAACCACCCCAACCTGGAGCCGATGGCGATCGGCATCGCCAGCCGCTGCAAGGTGAACGCCAACATCGGCGCCTCCCCCAACGCCTCCGACCTCGATGAGGAGGTGGCCAAGCTGCGTCTGGCCGTGAAATACGGCGCCGACACGGTGATGGACCTCTCCACCGGCGGTGTCAACCTCGATGAGGTGCGCACGGCGATCATCAACGCCTCCACCGTGCCGATCGGCACCGTGCCTGTGTATCAGGCGCTGGAGAGTGTGCACGGCTCGATCGAGAAGCTCGACGCCGACGACTTCCTGCACATCATCGAGAAGCACTGCCAGCAGGGCGTTGATTACCAGACGATCCACGCCGGCCTGCTGATCGAGCACCTGCCCCTGGTGAAGGGTCGCCTCACCGGCATCGTGAGCCGGGGCGGCGGCATCCTGGCCCAGTGGATGCTCTACCACCACAAGCAGAACCCGCTGTTCACCCGCTTCGATGACATCATCGAGATCTTCAAGCGCTACGACTGCAGCTTCTCGCTGGGCGATTCGCTGCGTCCCGGCTGTCAGCACGACGCCTCCGATGCCGCCCAGCTGGCTGAACTGAAGACGCTGGGTCAGCTCACCCGCCGCGCCTGGGAGCACGACATCCAGGTGATGGTGGAGGGTCCGGGCCATGTGCCGATGGACCAGATCGAGTTCAACGTCAAAAAGCAGATGGAGGAGTGCAGCGAGGCGCCCTTCTATGTGCTCGGCCCGCTGGTCACCGACATCGCCCCCGGCTACGACCACATCACCAGCGCCATCGGCGCCGCCCTGGCCGGCTGGCACGGCACGGCCATGCTCTGCTACGTGACCCCCAAGGAGCACCTCGGCCTGCCCAACGCCGAGGACGTGCGTGAGGGCCTGATCGCCTACAAGATCGCCGCCCACGCCGCCGACCTCGCCCGCCACCGCCCGGGAGCCCGCGATCGCGACGACGAACTCAGCCGCGCCCGCTATGCCTTCGACTGGAACAAACAGTTCGAGCTCAGCCTGGACCCTGAGCGGGCCAAGGAATACCACGACGAAACCCTGCCGGCTGACATCTACAAGCAGGCCGAGTTCTGCTCGATGTGCGGACCCAAGCACTGCCCGATGCAGACCAAGATCACCGATGAGGATCTGGCCGGCTTGGAGGAGGTGCTGAAGGCCCAGGAGGCCGCGGCAGGCCAGCCGGTGGGGGTCTGAGTGCGGCGGGGGCGGCCTCTGCAGCCCTTGTTACCTTCTCCCCATGCTCACAATCGAAACGGTTGAGCTTCTGCTGCTGGTGGCGGCTGTGGTGGCCATGCTGGCCCGCCGCTGGCGCCTGCCCTACAGCGTGGGTCTGGTGCTGGGGGGCATCCTGCTGGCCTGGCTGCCCTTCGCTCCTGATATCGCCCTGACGCGGAAGCTGATCTTCAATGCCTTCCTGCCGCCCCTGATCTTCGAGGCGGCGATCTGCATCGCCTGGCCCGCCCTGCGCAAGGACCTGCCGGTGGTGCTCACCCTGGCCACCCTGGGGGTGGTGGTGTCTGCCGGCGTCACCACCCTGGGCATGCACTACCTGGCCCACTGGAGCTGGCAGGCGGCCTTGCTGTTCGGTGTGCTGATCTCGGCCACGGATCCGGTGTCGGTGATCGCCACCTTCAAGGAGGCCGGGGTGCATGGCCGCCTGCGGGAGCTGGTGGAGGCGGAGAGCCTGCTCAACGACAGCACCGCCGCTGTGGGTTTCGCCATTGCGATCGCCTTCGCCACCGGCGCCGCGATCACGCCCCTGGGCACCGTCCAGTTTCTGGCTCTCACGATCGTGGGTGGGGTGGCCTGTGGCGCCGCCGTGGCCGCGGCCCTGCTTGCCCTGGCCGGCCGCACCGAGGACCCCCTGGTGGAGATCACCTTCACCACGGTGGCGGCCTACGGCTCCTTTCTGCTGGCGGAGCAACTGGAGGTGTCGGGGGTGCTGGCCACCCTCACCGCCGGCATCATGCTGGGCAACCTCGGCCCCCTGGGCGCCATCTCCCCCAAAGGCCGCGAAGCGGTGGAATCCTTCTGGGAGTACGCCGCCTTCGTGGTGAATTCGCTGATCTTCCTGCTGATGGGAATGCTGGAGGCCCACCAGAATTTCTCCCGGGTGCTGCTGCCGATCGGCATCGCCATTGGCCTGGTGCTGGCCGGCCGGGCCCTCTCCACCTATGGCTGCTGCGTTCTGTTCGGTTCGTCGTCGCTGCGGGTGAAGGCCAACCACCAGCACGTGCTCTTCTGGGGCGGCCTGCGCGGTGCCCTCGCCCTGGCGCTCGCCCTGGGCTTGCCCACCACCCTTCCCTACCGCGACGCCGTGGTGACAACGGCCTTCGCGGTTGTGGCCTTCTCGGTGATCGTGCAGGGGCTGTCGATCACGCCGCTGATGCGGGGGCTTGGGGAGATCGCGCCTGCACCGTCCGGCAGTCCTGTCGAGTCCTCGGGCTGAGCTGAGCGGGCCTGTGCGGCGCCGCCCCCCTTGCGCTCACATCCGCTCCAGGGTGGGAATGCCCAGCAGGCCCATGCCCAGCTTCAGGGTGGCGGCGGTGAGCTGGCAGAGCGCCAGGCGGGAGGCGCGGGCCGGCTCAGGTGCCTTGAGCACGGGCACCTGGTCGTAGAAGCGGTTGAACACCTGGCTGAGCTCGAACAGGTAACTGCACAGGCGGTTGGGCAGCAGCTCCTCCTCCACCTCCACGATCACGCCATCGAGCTTGAGCAGCTCCCGCACCAGGGCCCATTCCTGCGGTTCGCTGAAGCTCAGCGCGCTGGGTGCCTCCGGGGCTGGATCCCCGGAACCGGCCGCCGCCCCATCGCCCCCTTTGCGGGCGATGCCGGCGATGCGCACCACGGAATAGAGCAGGTAGGGGGCCGTGTTGCCCTGCAGCGCCAGCATGCGATCAAAGCTGAACTGGTAGTTGGTGCTGCGGTTCTGGCTGAGATCGGCGTACTTCACCGCCGCCAGGCCCACGGTGGTGGCCACCTGCTCGAGGAAGGCCTCGGCTTCGCTGCGGCCTTCCTCGCTGAGCCTTCGGCGCAGGTCGGCCTCGGCCCGCTCCACGGCCTCATCCAGCAGGTCGCGCAGGCGCACGGTGTCGCCGGCGCGGGTCTTCAGCTTCTTGCCGTCGTCGCCCTGCACAAGCCCGAAGGGCACATGCTCCAGGCGTGCCCCGGCCGGGATCCAGCCCGCCCTCTCGGCCACCTGGAACACCCCCGCAAAGTGGGCCGCCTGGCCCGCATCGGTCACGTAGATCACCCGCCGGGCGCCATCCCCCTCCGGCGGCGCCGCGAAGCGGTAGCGGATCGCGGCCAGGTCGGTGGTGGCGTAGTTGAAGCCGCCGTCGCGCTTCTGCACGATCACCGGCAGGGGCTTGCCGTCTTTTCCACTCACGCCTTCGAGGAACACGCAGCGGGCGCCGTCGTCGGTCACCAGCAGGCCACAGGCCTCCAGATCGGCCACCACCGCCCCCAGATAGCGGTTGTAGAACGACTCCCCTCGCTCGCTCAGGTCGATGGCAAGGCGGTCGTAGAGCTTCTGAAACTCGCGGCGGCTCTGGTCGCACAGCAGCCCCCAGGCCTTCAGCGACACCGGATCGCCCCCCTGCAGCTTCACCACCTCCTCGCGGGAGCTGGCCTGGAAGGCGTGATCGGCATCGAAGCGGGCCTTGGCCTGGCGGTAGAAGGCCACCAGATCGCCCAGGTCCACCGCGTCGGCGGTGCTGAGGGCCTCCGGCGCCACCTGCTTGAGATGGGTGATCAGCATGCCGAACTGGGTGCCCCAGTCGCCCAMGTGGTTGAGCCGCAGCACCGGATGGCCGCGAAACTCCAGCACCCGGGCCAGGGAGTCGCCGATGATCGTCGAGCGCAGGTGCCCCACGTGCATCTCCTTGGCGATGTTGGGGCTGGAGAAGTCCACGATCACCGGCGCCGGCGCTTCAGCGCCGGGCTCCCGTACGCTCGGCACCCCCAGGCGAGGATCGTCGAGGCGCTGCGCCAGCTCGGCCGCCAGCCGCTCAGGCCGCAGGGTGAGGTTGATGAAGCCCGGGCCGGCAATCTGGGGCTCCAGGCAGAGCTCCGTGAAGCTGGGGTCGGTGCCGAGCTCAGCCACGAGTGCGCTGGCGATGGCGCGGGGCGCCTGGCGCAGCGGCTTGGCCAGGGCCAGGGCGCCATTGGCCTGGAAATCGCCGAATTCCGGCTTGCTGGCCGCCGCCAGCTGGGGATCCAGGCGACCTCCGCCCTGCCGCGCCGCCGCCGCCTGATCGGGAAACGCCCGCTCCAGGGCCGCCGTGAGCTGGGCTTCAAGGGCGTGGGCGATGCGCAGCATGGGTGGCAGGGGCGGCCGGTGTGCCGGGGTGGAACAACAATCCGGCTCCGATCATCCCCCTCCGCCTTCCGTCGCTGGGCCCCCAGCCCCCGGGCTGCAGGGCCATGTCACATCGGGCACGCCGTCGGCTGCCCTGGGTCACCTCCGATTCACGCTTTCTTCCTGGGTCGCAGCGGTCGATGGCGCTAGGGGTGGGGAGCAGCACTCGCTTCCGCTGGTGTGCCTGCGCCTCGGCCTGATTGGAGAGTGATCTGTTGCCCGATCCCCATCGTTTCGCTGGCCACGCTGCCCCAGGCGGTTGGCGCCGGGGTCAGCGCTGGTTCCTGCTCTGGAACGGTGATACCGGGGCAGATCCCGCTGGGTCGCAGGCCAGGCCTCAGGCCTCGGGCGATGCCGCAGGTTGCAGACCGGCGTGGCGGCCAGGCCTGAGCTTCAGCGTTGCCTCCTTGCTGAAAAAGCGCCGAAACTCCAGAGAGTCTCGGCGCCAGAGATCGTTATCAAACGGGCTGAATCAGCCTTAGAAGGAGAACGTGGTTTTCAACATGCCACCAAAGGTGTCATCCGTGCCGGTGTTCTCGATGTAGAAAAAGGCGGGAGTCACGGCGATGTTGTCCGTGACCTGCCAGTTGTACCAGAGCTCGTAGGCCAGGTTGTCGTTCCCATCGCCCCCATCAACCCAGAGGCTGTTGCTGCAGGTTCCCACCGTGCCGCACTTGCCCCCATCCACCACTCCCACACTGCCGAGGGCCATGCCGAGGCTGTTGCCCTTGACGAACATGTCATCCCAGGTGAGGCCCACCATCCAGCTCCACGCCTCATCATTGGAGCGGCGGTCGATGTCCGACCAGCCAAAACCGGCGCTGATCGAAGGTACCCAGCCAGCTTCCTTCGGCTGCCAGTAGCCGCTCACGGCCACGTTATTGCTGGCGCTGGTGGGGAAGAGCTCGAACGGATCGTAGTCTGAGTAGGTATAGGCAATGGCACCGCCCCAGTTCTCTCCGATGTAGCCCCCCTGCGCGGTCACGATAAAGTCCCGCCCGGCGCCGACGGTTGAGTCGGAGGCTGCACCGATGTCAGACACGTAGGCCATGGTAAAAGCCCATCCTTCCTTCTGCCACTGCAGGCCGGCTCCGGCACCCTGGGTCTTGTTGTAGGTGGCCTGGGCGCCGGCGTAGTTGAAGATGTCGAGGCCCATGTCAACCGGATAAGCGGTGGGCCAGAGCACGATGTCGTCCTGGGCGACGTTGGCACCCACGGTGGCGATGAAGTTCTCACCGATGGGGAACTGATAGAAGAGACGATCGATGAACACAGAGTCGGCGGAGTCCTCCTCACCGAAGCTGATGCCCAGGGCGGTGTTGCCGTTGCCGAACACTGAGCTGCCGAAGTTGCCTGCCCGCAGGGTGGTGCGCAGCAGGTCCTTGCCGGAGAAGCTGGTGTCGAAGCTGAGCTGAACGTCGTAGTTGGCGGTGATGTTGTCACCAAAACCGGTGTTGCCGGCGCCACCCAGCACCATGGTGGCCTGACCGCTGAGCTTGGTGGTGGTGGAGAACTGGCTGGCCTCCAGCTCACCCACCTTGGCCTCAAGGCCGTCGACGCGGCCCTTGAGGATGGCGAGTTCCTTCTCGAACTCGGCCATCAGGCGCTTGAGCTCGTCGGTCACTTCGGTGACGCGGTCGAGGCAGGCGTTCAACAGCGCAGCGGCTTCAAAACGAGTCATGGCCCGCTGGCCGCGGTAGGTGCCGTCGGGGTAGCCGGCGACGCAGCCATAGCGCTCGATCAGGTTGGAGAGAGCCTGGTAGGCCCAGTCCGTGGGTTGCACGTCCGAGAACTGGGAGATGCTGGTGACTTGCTCCTGGGAGGCGTACTGGTCGACGCCGTCGAAGTTGAGCTCAGAAGCAGTGGCGGCCACAGGGGCCAGCAGTCCGAGTGCCGCGGGGGCAACCAGCAGTTGCTGGAAAAGTTTCATGGGTTCCTCACACGAAAAGGAACGGCAAGCGTAGTAACGATTCTCATTCTCAACACACTGGTCTGTGCCGGTGGGGCTTCTGGCTGGTTTGAGTCGAGCGGGCTCTCGTCAGTTTCAGAGTTTCGCCCATTCCGCTGGCAGTACATTGGCCACAAGGCTGAATCCGCCTCGGCCATCCGGCTTGATCACATAGGCAATGCCTTGGGGATCTGGATAGATGCCAGTTGCAGATTCAAAAATGTCGTCATGGCCAACAATCACTGTGTTGCTGCCGCGTTCTGGAAGTTCACTCAGCAAGGGAGTGACGTTCTTCTTCATCAAAGCAACCAAGTCATCGGTGTACTCTTCGTAGGGAAGAAAGTTCAGGCGCGAATCCTTCTTGTCATATCTTCCAAAGGCCAGGTTTGCCGTCTGCCAGGAGCGACAGTACTCGCTTGAGACCACTTTGTTCACGGGAATGCCCTTGGTCGTGAATGCGGCACCAATATCTCTGGCATCCTGAATGCCCTGCTGGCTCAACTGACGCTGGGTCGCGCATTCGCCCAGACTCATGTTGGGATCGGCTTGATCGGCATAGTCTTTCACCGTTTGAGCGTGGCGGAAATAGATGACATAGCCTCCCTGCTTCAGGGCTGACAGCAGCGCTTTGCCATTAATTCGATCTTGAAAGTCTGCGTTGGCCTGTTCACCAGGGGACAGCGCCTGAGCCAAGCGAAGTGGGGCAATGGTCTGGCCGCCTGTGCGCGTTGAGACGCGTTCAGGTTCACTCACGGCAGTCCATGCAGGCTGATGGGCAGCCGACACCCCGATAATGCCCAGGGCGAGAGCCAGGACTAGTCTGGACATGAAGCAAGACCTCTTTAGGACTGAACTAGAAGCAACTTGTCCAATGGAATCATGCTTGTCAGATCTCATCACCCATCAACAGATGGGTCTTCGATGTTGGAGCACAGGCCAAGGATCACAAAGCCGCATCCAAACTCTACGGGATCACTACAGAAGCCGATGGCCTGTAAATCACTCCTGCAAGTGCTGATTGTTACAGGCTGAAAAGCTGAGCTCGCTCTTGATCAGTCAGCGTGACATTTCATACGTTCGCGGGTGTCATGGCCGATGCCATGCGCAGTTGGAATAGCTAAATGTCCGACGACAATCTGGTTGAGGGGCGCATTGCATCGTTACTTAGGTTACTTGCGTAAGGTTGTTGCATCAACATTTGGCGCAAGGTGGCGGTCATGCCGAGCGGTGCTGCGGCTGACAGGCGTGA
>NZ_JADEWP010000083.1:0-10117 GCF_015207535.1 Cyanobium sp. LEGE 06143
CATGTGAACGGTCTTATGCGGACCCGCATAAGACGCGAGGAGCTAGAGCTGGCCAGCCAGGAGCCGCTGCGGTACAAGGGCATTTGTAGTGTTGTCCGGAGATTGAGGGGCTCTGATGTGGTTGCAGACAGATGAGGATGGTGTTTATACGGGTCCGTCCAAAAGGCGTTGGAAAGATGCGAACAACTATTTCAGCCGTGGCTATGCTGAGTGAGTGGATCAGGAACTGAGTTTTGTCCCCAACCGTTTTCAGGGAAGGCGAATTTCGTTTCTTCTTCTTTTCACGCGAGGAGAGTCGCCCTCATGTCCATGTCAGTCATCCTGATGGTGAGGCGAAGTTCTGGCTCAGTCCGACCGTTGAACTGGCTCGGAATATCGGGCTAAGCTCTTCAAGAGTTAAAGAAGCAGAACGCCTGACTAAGACTCGTCAACAGGAGATCATCAATGCCTGGAACAACCACTTTAAAGGCTGAGGTCACAAATGTTTCTGGACACTGCGTCTGGATCCTCGTCGATGACGAAGAGCTGGCCCTTCCCTATTCAGAATTTCCTTGGTTTGAATCGGCGACAATCCATCAGATCCTCAATGTCTTAAGGCCGACTGCTGATCATTTGTATTGGCCTGATATTGATGTCGACTTATCAGTCGATTCCATACGCCACCCTGAAAGGTTTCCGCTGATGGCAAAGAGCACTTCCCAGCCCGGCCATGCACCTGACCCGCCCCCATCAATTCCCTGAAGCCCAACGAGATCCGGAGGCAGAAGCTCTCTGCGTCCAGGTGATGGCCAGCGTTAGCCAGAGCTGAGGCAACGGCTGATGACAGCAGCGGTGACTACAATGTGAGCACGCCTGCCTGAGGTCGCCATGGTTCGGGCGAAGCTTGTCAAAATTGGGAACTCGCGGGGCATCCGTCTGGCGAAGCCGTTGCTTGAGGTTGCGGGGCTTTCTGATGAGGTCGAAATCGAGGCTGCCCCTGGCGTGCTGACTATCAGACCCTCTGCGCATCCAAGAGCAGGCTGGGCAGAAGCGGTAGCAGCAGTAGACCCAGATGGCCTTCTCGATGAAATGAGCAGCACCCGCTTTGACGACGAAGAATGGTCGTGGTAACAGAAGAGGCTGTCTCAAGAGGGGACATCTATCTAGTTTCCCTTAATCCCACGCGAGGATCAGAAATCAGGAAAACGAGGCCGTGCGTTGTCGTCTCCCCGGATGAGTTGAATGCTCATCTGCGCACGTTTATCGTTGCGCCACTCACAACAGGTGGGCACCCCTATCCTTTTCGCTTACCTTGCCGATTTGATGATAAAGATGGTCACGTGGTTGCCGATCAGCTCAGGGCTGTCGATAGAGACCGGTTGATTAAGTACTTAGGCGTTTTGGACGAAGACACGTTGGTTGAGGTGCTCAGTGTTTTGCAGGCTATGTTTGCTGTGTAGCGGTCTGGCTCACACAGCCATTCACCTGAGCCTGAGCCGCCCCCAATCACCATTGACGCCTCTGGCGTTCATAACACACACTCTCCGCGGGCAGGTGATGGCAAGCGTTCGCCACCCCAAGCCGCTCGCAACCCATCAACTCGCCCTGAGTTGCCATGCCCAAGACCATCCAAGCCGGCTTCGCCTACTTCGCCATGGTGCTGGGCGCTGGATTTGCTCTTGGCCTGGTCAGGGTTCCAGTCGTGGTGCCACGCCTCGGCGAGCGCTGGGCGGAACTGTTGGAGATGCCCATCATGGCGATCGCCATCTACCTGGCGGCAGGCGTGATCCTTCGCCAATTCCCTGAGATTGGCTCTCCTCGTCGGTCGATCATTGCCGGTGTGCTGGCCTTGGCCTTGATGGTTGCCGTGGAGTTGGCCCTGGCCGCCCTCATCCGAGGCATGGCCCCCGCGCAGTTCATCGGCAGCCGAGACCCGGTGTCGGGATCGGTCTATCTCGTTCTGCTTCTGGTGTTTGCCGTGATGCCACGGCTTCGGCTCTCAGCTCGATGACACCAACTCCCCGTGGTCGGTGTTGAAGCGTGCTGCACTGCGGCCTGATTGCCTGGTGATCGGCATCGGCAACCCCCTGCGCGGCGACGACGGCGTCGGTGCCCTGCTGGCCGAGCAGGTGGGTGGGCTCAGCGTCCAGCAGCTCACGCCGGAGCTGGCCGCCGATCTGGCGCCGCTGCAGCGGGTGCTGTTCATCGATGCCTGGCTGGCTCCACAGCAGCCCGGCCCCCTGCCCCAGCCCCGGCTCGACCCGCTGCCTGCCGTATCGCCCGGCGTTGGCAGCGGCACCAGCCATCACCTCGATCCCGCCCAGTTGCTGGCGATCACCACAGCTCTCTATGGCCGTGCCCCCAGCGCTTTCTGGCTGCGCATCCCCGCCCACAGCTTCAGCCATGGTAGGGAGTTCTCCCCCGGGCTCCAGGCCTCCCTGCCGGCGGCACGCCGCCTGCTGCGCTGCTGGCTGGTGGAAGCCTGAAATCCAATCGGCTTTCCGAGCGGTAACTCTGCGACCGGTGGCTGCATCGTTCAGCCGGCCGCGCTCGATCCTTCGTTATCCACCCCCATACGATGAACACTCCTCAGGCACCCCATGTCGCGGTCAGCACCGCCATCTCAGGCCTTCTGGCCCTTGGGCTGGTGGCCGCCACGGGCGGCGAAGCCCTGGCCGGCAAGGCGGGCATGGAAAAGTGCGCCGGCATCGCCAAGGCCGGCATGAACGACTGCGGCACCAGCAAGCACTCCTGCGCCGGCGAGGCCAAGGTGTCCGGCGACCCGGAAGAGTGGGTCTACGTTCCCACAGGCACCTGCAAGAAGATCGTGGGGGGAACGCTGAAGAAGTCCTGAGCCTGCGTTGATCCAGGGGGCTCTGGGGTGGTGTGTCCTCAACCCTCCAGAGCCCCCGCCCTTCTGTTGCTCTGCGCCTGCCGTGGCTGTTTCCGACATTCAGGGGGTGGGCGTGGGTCTGCGCTCGCCCCACTACGCAGACATCCTCAGCCGCTGGCCGGCGATTCCCTGGTTCGAAGCGCTCTCGGACAACTACCTCGGTGGGGGCCTGCCCCTGCATCACCTCAGCCTCATCCGCGAGCGCTATCCGATCACCCTGCATGGGGTGGGCCTCTCGCTCGGTTCGGTGGATCCGCTCAATCAGGCCTATCTCCAGCGCCTGAAAGCATTGGTGGATCGGGTGCAGCCCAGCTTCGTTTCGGATCATCTGGCCTGGGTGTCCCAGGGGGGCCGCTATTTCCATGACCTCGCCCCACTCCCTTACACCGAGGAGGCCCTGGTGCATGTGGCCGAACGCATCCAGCGCGTGCAGGACTTCCTGGGACGGCAGATTCTGATCGAGAACCTCTCCCCCTATGTGAGCTTTGCCGCAGCCGACTACCTCGAATGGGAGTTTCTCAGTGAGCTGGCCCGCCGGGCCGACTGTTTCCTGCTGTTGGATGTGAATAATGTGTTTGTGAATGGCTTCAATCACGGCTTCGATCCGCTCCTCTATCTCGATGCCCTGCCCGCCGAGCGGGTGAAGGAAATCCATCTCGCCGGCTATGAAGAGGAGGGCAGCTTCCTCTTCGACACCCATGGACGCGCTGTGCAGGATGGGGTCTGGGCGTTGTACCGGCAGGCTCTGCAGCGCTTTGCCCAGGTGCCGGCCCTGATCGAGTGGGACACCGACATCCCTCATCTCGATGTGCTGATGGCGGAGGCTGCCAAGGCGGAGGCGCTGCGCTCGGATCAGGCGCTGCCATGAAGCTGGCAGCGCTCCAGCAGCTTTTCGCCGCAGCGGCCCTGGGCACGGCCAGCGAGCCCGAGCAGGCCCGCCTGGCAGCTCAGCTGCAGGGCAGCCGGGTGTTGCCAGCCCGGCAGGGGATCGAGGCCTACCGCACCAGCGTGAACGGCAAACTGCGGCGCAGCCTTGAGCAGATTTATCCCGTGTGTCAGCGGCTGGTGGGCGAGGCGTTCTTCCAGGCCATGGCGTCTGCCTTCCTGGAGCAGGGCGTCTCCCGCTCGCCAGACCTGGGCGACTACGGCGCCGGGTTGCCCGCGTTCCTGGCGAAGTTCCAGCCGGCCCGCGCCCTTCCCTACCTGGCGGATGTGGCGCAGCTGGAATGGCTCTGGCACCGGGCCTTCAATGCCCCGGATCAACCCAGCCTCAATCTGCAGGCCCTGGTTGGTGTGCCTCCCGAGCACTGGGATCGGCTCGTGTTCCGTTTGCCGGCCGGGGCTGCCCTGATCACCTCCGACTACCCCATCCATCGCATCTGGGAGGTCAACACCAACCCCGCGGCGCAGCATCAAGTGGTTGATCTCGATCAGGGAGGCATTCAGATCTTCGTGTGGCGCGACGGCCACACCACCCGCCTTGATCTTCCCGGCGAGCCGGAGTGGCGGCTGCTTCAGGCCTTCGCGCGGAGGTTGCCCTTCGGCGAAGTCTGCCGCCAGGGCGTGGAGATCTCCGGCGCCTCGATCGGCTCCATCCTGCCTCTCTGGGTGCAGCGCGGCTGGCTGCGTGATTTTGCGCTGCAGGATGCCGCTATTGGATCAGAATGGGGCGATTCGGAAACCACTTCGCCCAAGACAACCGAAGGCTAGGCAGAGGGCAAGCGAAGGCTAGGAAGCGGGTATCGCAAAATGCTGATTGAGATGAGCTTCCAAGCGGAGAAAATCATCGTCGATACTGGGGTTCTTCATCACGTCGAAGCAAGCAAATGTTGGTAGCGGCTGCATACCGAAGAATCGAAAGTTCAAATGCATTGGCCAGAACAAGTCGTCCAGACTCTTGCCCTCAAAAAACGACTGACTGGCATCATTGAAGGCAGACCTGGGAGCATTCAATGTCAGTGAGAGCATGTACTTGGTGTCGGTCAAGCTGCCACCAGTGCCATATTGCGAGCTGGGGTCCTGGCGGCTTCTACCATCACCGTTACAGAGTTGACCACCCATTCCAGCAGAGTAGACCAGATCCATGTAGCGCTTAAAGCTCCATGGCACTTCCATCCAATTCACGGGACTCTGTAGAATCAGCACATCAGCCCATTGATGGTTGCTCAGCTCTCTCTCGACGTCATAGTCGTCCTTCATTGTCGTGATTCTGACGTCATAACCCTTCTGGACCAGATTGGCTTTTGCTATTTCCACCAACGTGGCATTGAGCTTACCCTCTGAGAAGGGATAGGCTTCGTGAGCATTGATGATGAAGGCATTCTTCATGGTTGAATGGGGCTACGTGGTGATCGGCTAAGAGTGAGCTGCATTGGCCTCAAGCCTGAAGCGCCTTCACGATCTCACTGGGTTCAGCTCGCTTGGTGTAGTCGACATCCGCAAATGCATACTGGATGACGCCATCTTGCCGCACGACATAGGTTGCGGGGATCGGCAATTCAAAATGGTCATTGCCGTTGTAGGCCGTTAAATCGATGCCAAAGCCTTCGTAAATAGGCAGCAAAGCTGCTGGCAGTTGAAACACCAAACCAAAGTCCCTAGCCACCTGATTGTCAGCATCACTGAGAACGGGATACTCCAAGTCGTTCTTTTCCTGGGTGGTCAGAGAGTTGTCGGGAGTTTCCGGAGAAATGGCAACCAGTGTCGCGCCTGTGTCTCGGATGCTTCTAAGTACCTGTTGCAGTGCCCGGAGCTCAAGGTTGCAGTAGGGACACCATCCGCCGCGATAAAAGGCAAGGACCACCGGTCCATTGGCGAGTAAGTCGCGCATGCTCACGGTTTCCCCCGTTGCATTCGGGAGAGCAAAGTCTGGGATGGAATCACCCACCTTGAGACTCTTCTCCAGAAGTCCTGATTGTTCCAAGGAGGACGTTGCCTGTTGCATCAGTGTTTGTGTGCTCTCAGGGACATGACTGAGGAAGCTTTCACGTTGGGTTTGCAACTCAATTGCTAAAGTCATGCTGAAGCCTCGAGTGAAATGTTGATGGCCTGCTTAGTCATTGAAGCGGGAGGCGTTTTCAGCCTGGGAGGCAGCTTCATCACCTTGCCCGAAGAAGGCGGGAAATGGCTTGGGAATGGTGATGGCCTTTTGCGTGGCAGGCCGGGCGTCCATCCGATCAAACCAGGCTTGGAGGTGTTCTAATCCTTGGATTGAAACCTTGGCCCAGGGAAATGACATTGCCCACGGATACGTGGCCATGTCCACAATTGTGAATTCATCGCCAAGCAAGTAGGCCTTGCCTGCCAGCTGACGATCCAAGACCTCCAGGAGACGCCGCGACTCACTCACATAGCGATCAATGGCGTCATCATTGCGGATGCCTTTTGGAACCGCAATCCGCTGAAAATACATGGCCTGTCCCATCATGGGGCCAACTCCAGCCATCTGGAACATCAACCATTGCAGTGCTTCTGAATGGGCCTTCTGCCCACACGGCAGAAACTTCTGGTATTTCTCAGCCAGGTACCAAAGAATTGCGCCCGACTCAAACACGACAAAGTCACTGTTGCCATGGTCCACAATGGTGGGAATCCGGCCATTGGGATTGAGTTTCAAATACCATTCAGACTTCTGCTCTTTCTTGCTGAAGTCAATCGGGGTGATGTCATACTCAATTTCTGCTTCTTCCAGAAAGATCACAGGCTTCCAGCCATTCATCGTGGAGGCGGTGTAGAGATGAATCTCGGAACCCATGACAGTTCTGACTGACGGCTGCACCGTAGACAGGGCAGTAACCAGAGTCAACTAGTATACTTTTAGTAACCACTCGATCCATTGGCGCATCCTCAGTGATCAGCACCGATGGCCACGGCCGCAAGCAGGCTTTGCAGCCTTGTCTGGAGCCCTGCCCCATCGAGCGAGGCATGCGTGTTCTCGGTGGTAAATGGAAAGGATCCATTCTTTGGCATCTGAAGGATGGCCCTGTGCGGTTCAATGATCTGGCGCGTCAGCTGGGAGGTGCCAGCAAAAAGATGGTGACGCAGCGCCTGCGTGAGATGGAAGAAGCAGGCCTGATCACCCGCGAGGTGGTGAGTGATCGACCGATTGCAGTGCTGTACAGCATCACTGATTTCGGCAAGACGGCTTTGAGTTTCCTCGATGCCCTGAAGGACTGGGCTGAAAAGCACCAGCTCTAGCCGATTGTCGATAGGATGGCTTACATCGAAAAAGCTCAGCCAATCACAATGTTGTCTCCATCCAAGCCATTGAATGACTCTTGCGTGACGACCTTCGAGGAGTTTGCACACGCGGCAGACTATTCATTGATGAACTCCTTGAATGCCGACCCTGATGCCACCGTTGATGGCGATGATCACCGTGTTAGGCAGGTCTTTTCGGGCCACTACGTCCCTGTTACGCCTACTCCCCTTGCTGACCCTGTCTATGTCGCCCACAGCAGCGCCCTGTTTGAAGACCTTGGCTTGAGTGACGCGCTCGCCCAGAACAATGACTTTCGTCAGGTCTTTTCCGGTGACCTGTCGAGCGTTCGGAAGCCGATGCATCAGCTCGGCTGGGCCACCGGGTATGCCCTGTCGATCTATGGCACCGAATACATCCAGCAATGTCCGTTTGGCACGGGGAATGGTTATGGCGATGGTCGGGCGATCTCTGTCTTTGAAGGTGTGTTCAAGGGCCAGCGTTGGGAGATGCAATTAAAGGGTGGCGGCCCCACGCCCTATTGCCGGGGTGGCGACGGGCGTGCCGTGCTGCGCTCCAGTGTGCGTGAGTTTTTGGCCCAGGAGCACATGCACGCTTTGGGCGTTCCCACATCGCGCTCTTTAACGCTGTATGTGTCGACATCCGAGACCGTCATGCGGCCTTGGTATTCGCCGCATTCCCGCTCAAGTAATCCTGATATTGCGGTGAGCAATCCTGTGGCTATTTCTACTCGCGTTGCACCATCTTTTTTGCGGGTTGGTCAACTGGAGCTGTTTGCTCGCCGTGCTCGCAGCAAGGCACACCCTGGTGCACTGGACGAGTTGCGCATGCTCGTGTCCCATCTCATCGAGCGGGAGTATCGACAGGACATTGACCAAAATCTTGCCTTTGCCGATCAACTGGTTGAGCTCGCCAGGTGTTTTCGCGGCCGCCTCACCGCCCTGATCGCCAACTGGCTGAGGGTGGGGTACTGCCAGGGCAACTTCAACAGTGACAACTGCGCCGCTGGTGGCTTCACGCTTGACTACGGCCCCTTCGGATTCTGCGAGCTGTTTGATCCTGCCTTCCAGCCCTGGATCGGCGGCGGTGATCACTTCGCCTTCTTCAATCAACCGACCGCCGCTGAAGCGAACTTCCATATGTTCTGGACAGCTGTGCGACCACTGCTCACAGACCATCCTGAAGCCCTGGACCGTTTCGATCACGTGCGTCGTGACTTTGCCGCGGCGATGGACACGGAAGTTCAGGCCATGTGGGCTGCCAAGCTGGGCTTGAGCACATCCAATCCAGCCCTGGTCACAGCATTGCTGCAGTTGATGGCCGAAACAAAGGTGGATTACACCATCTTCTTCCGCGAGTTGTCCCATCTGCCAGACCAGGCCTCAGCCCTGAACAGCAGCTTCTACGCCAACCCATCACAGCAGCTCGATCAGCAATGGCAGGCTTGGCTGCAACGCTGGCGCGACCACGTCGGCAACGACCGTGATCCAGTTGAGGTGTCAGCACAGATGAAGCAGGTGAACCCCAAATACACCTGGCGAGAGTGGCTGATTGTGCCTGCGTACGAACAGGCCATGCAGGGTGACTACGCCTTGGTGAGAGAGTTGCAGGATATCCTTTCCCACCCGTACGAAGAGCAATCACAGGAGGTGGAAGCTCGCTACTACCGCTTGAAGCCTGAGCAGTTTTTCAATGCAGGGGGCGTTTCCCACTACAGCTGTTCGTCGTGATGCTGCATGAGGGCGATGGTTGATCAACGCCCCGCCTGAACGCCCATGCATGAGCTCAGCATCATGGAAGCGGTGCGCGATCAGGCCCTGGAGCAGGCCGAGCGCCATGGCGGCGGTCTGATCACCGCCATCACCCTGCGCATCGGCAGCCTGGCCGGGGTGGAGATCGACGCCCTGGCGCTGGCCTTCGAGGTGGTGATGGCCGGCACCTCTGCCGCCGCGGCGCGGCTGGTGATCGAGCCGGTGGCGGCGGAATGTTTCTGCGCCGGTTGCCAGGCGCCGTTTCCTGCCCAGGATGGGGTGTGTGAGTGCCCCCGCTGCGGCGCCATCAGCCGCCAGCTCTTGCGGGGCCGTGAGCTGCAACTGGCCTCCCTGGAGCTGGCCGATCCGGAGCCCTGCTGACACCCCCACCGGGAGCCTGCTGAGATGTGCACCACCTGCCAGTGCGGCCAGAGCGAACCGGCCGTGATCACCGCCCCCTCCCCCAGCGCCCGCCGGCTGGAGCTTGGGGCGGCCCTGCTGTCGCGCAACGACGCCGTCGCTGCCAGCTTGCGCCGGCGCTTCGCGGCCGCAGGCCTGCCCGTGCTCAACCTGCTCTCCTCGCCCGGCTCCGGCAAAACCGCCCTGCTGGAGCGGCTGGGGCGCGACTGGAGCGGCAGCGGCCGCCTGGGCGCGATCGTGGGCGACCTCGCCACCGACAACGACGCCCGCCGCCTGCGCGCTGCCGGCATCGAGGCGGTGCAGATCACCACCGGCCAGGCCTGCCATCTGGAGGCCGCCATGCTGGAGCCGGCCCTGGAGCGCTTTGATCTGGCCGCCCTGGAGCTGCTGGTGATCGAGAACGTGGGCAACCTGGTGTGTCCGGCCGCCTACGACCTCGGCGAGAGCCTGCGGCTGGTGCTGCTGTCGGTCACCGAAGGGGAGGACAAACCGCTCAAATACCCGGCCATGTTCCACAGTGCCGATCTGGTGGTGATCAACAAGATCGACCTGGCCGCCGCTGTTGACTTCGACCGCGACCACGCCCGCCGCCACATCGCCAAGGTGGCGCCGGCGGCCTCCATCGTGGAGGTGTCGGCCCGCACCGGGGAGGGGATGGATGCCCTGCGCGACGCCATCACCGCCGGGCTGGCCGCACCGGCCCTGGCCTGAGGCCGCAGCTCCGTGACCGATCCGGCCCGGTTGCTGCTGCACTGCCGCGGCACCGTGCAGGGGGTGGGCTTCCGGCCGTTTGTGCACCGCCTGGCCAGCGCCCTGGAGCTCAGCGGTGAGGTGGAGAACGTGGACGGGGCGGTG
>NZ_JADEWP010000089.1:0-9696 GCF_015207535.1 Cyanobium sp. LEGE 06143
TCTCAGCAGCGGGCACGGGCTCCGTGCTGGCTGCCTCGGCTTCGAGGCTGCCGAGCGGCAGGCCGGCTGCGGCGGCCAGGGCCCGGCGCTGGGTTTCGGCCTCGAGATAGGCGCCGGTGACGATCGGCTCGACGGGCGTCATCTGGTGGGCCACGGTGCAGTAGCGGTGGGTGGGCCGCAGGCTGCCGCGCTCAGCCAGCGCCTCATTGCCCACCTTCTTGCGCAGCTTGATCACCGCATCGAAGATGGCCTCGGGCCGCGGCGGGCAACCGGGCAGGTAGAGGTCCACGGGAATCAGCTTGTCAACGCCCCGCACCGCGGTGGTGGAGTCGGCGGAGAACATGCCGCCGGTGATCGTGCAGGCGCCCATGGCGATCACGTACTTCGGCTCAGGCATCTGCTCATAGAGGCGCACCAGGGCCGGGCCCATCTTCATGGTCACCGTGCCGGCCACGATCAGCAGGTCGGCCTGGCGCGGGCTGGAGCGGGGCACCAGACCGAAGCGGTCGAAGTCGAAGCGGGAGCCGATCAGGGCCGCGAACTCGATGAAGCAGCAGGCCGTGCCGTAGAGCAGGGGCCACAGGCTGCTGAGCCGGGCCCAGTTGTGCAGGTCATCGAGGGTCGTGAGAATCACGTTCTCCGACAGATCGGAGGTGACAGCCGGGCTGCCGACGGGGCCGCAACTGGCGGCACGCACGTCCCGCAGCGCATCGATGCTGGGGCTGGTCTGGGGGGTGAGGGTCATGGGTTCCGTCAGCTCCACTCGAGGGCGCCTTTGCGCCAGGCATAGGCCAGGGCCACCACAAGGATGGCAATGAACACCAGGGCTTCAATGAAGGCCAGGAGCCCCAGCCGGTGGAAGGCCACCGCCCAGGGATACAGAAACACGGTCTCCACGTCGAAGATCACGAAGACCAGCGCAAACATGTAATAGCGGATGTTGAACTGAATCCAGGCTCCGCCAATGGGCTCCATCCCGGATTCGTAGGTGATCTCCCGCTCGCCGCCGCGACTGGTGGGCGACAGCAGCTTGTTGGCGACGAGGGCGAGCACGGGAACGGCAGCCGAAATCAGCAGAAAGCCGAGGAAGGCGTCGTAGCCGGAGAGCACGAACATGGGGGCGAGCCCAACGTGGCGCGCAGTCTGGCATCTGCAACCGGAAAGCCACGGCCTCGCTTGCAGCATGGTTCCTAGAGTCAGGTCCCCCAGCCCGACTCCGGTGACCGAAGAGATCACTCCGCAGGGGCAGGAGATCCCTGCCCAGCAGCCGGCTGAGCCGGCCGCTTCTGCTCCGCAGGCGGTTCCGGCTCCACCGGACTCGGTTCCCGGCGAGCCCGTCGACGATCCCGACAGCCACCGCTTCGAGTGCCGCAGCTGCGGCTTCGTCTATGACCCGGCCGAGGGCGTCAGGAAACTGGCGATTGCCCCGGGGACGCCGTTTTCCGATCTCGACCCCGTTTCCTTTCGCTGCCCGGTGTGCCGCAGCAAGGTGGGGGCCTTCATGGACATCGGCCCGCGCAGCAAGCCCAGCGGCTTTGAGGAAAACCTCAACTTCGGCCTCGGGGTCAATCGGCTCACCCCGGGGCAGAAGAATGTGCTGATCTTCGGGGGATTCGCCCTGGCCTTCGCCTTTTTCCTCTCCCTCTATTCCCTGCGTTGATGCCCGCGCCGATGAATCGCTCCTCCTCCAGCTCCCCGCTCCGCCCCCGCCTGCTCTCCTCGCTGTGCTCCCTGCTGCTGGTGCTGGGGATCAGCCTGGGGCTGGGTGGCTGCGTCACCACCAGCCTGGCCCGCACGGTCGACAGTCCCTGGGAGTCCGTACCCCTCAACACCACGGCCAACCCGCTGGCCGTGGCCTTCTCCGACGCCGACCACGGCTTCCTGGTGGGCAGCAACCGGCTGATCCTGGAAACCAGCGACGGCGGTGCCAGCTGGGAGGAGCGGGCCCTCGATCTGCCCGAGGAGGAGAACTTCCGCCTGATCAGCATCGACTTCCGCGGTGACGAGGGCTGGATCGTGGGTCAGCCCGGCCTGCTGCTGCACAGCTCCGATGCCGGCCGCAACTGGAGCCGCCTGTTCCTCGACACCAAGCTGCCCGGCCAGCCCTACCTGGTTACGGCCCTCGGCCGGGACACGGCCGAACTGGCCACCAGCGTGGGAGCCATCTACGACACCAGCGATGGCGGTGCCAGCTGGCAGGCCCGGGTGGGGGATGCGGCCGGCGCCGTGCGCGAGCTGCGCCGCAGCCCCGATGGCCGCTACGTGAGCGTCAGCAGCCTGGGCAATTTCTTCTCCACCTGGAATCCCGGCCAGGAGGTGTGGCAGGTGCACCAGCGGGTGAGCAGCCAGCGCCTGCAGACCATCGGCTTCCGCCCTGACGGCACGCTCTGGATGCTGGCCCGCGGTGCCCAGATCCGCTTCGGCAGCGATCCCGCCGAGCCCGAGCAGTGGAGCAAGCCGGTGATCCCGATCACCAATGGCTACGGCTACCTCGACATGGCCTGGGATCCCCGTGGTGGGATCTGGGCCGGCGGCGGCAGCGGCACCCTGCTGGTGAGCAGCGACGACGGCCGCAGCTGGCAGCAGGACCCGGTGGGGGCCCAGGAGCCCTCCAACTTCACCCGCATCGTGTTCAGCCGCGACGGCAGCAAGGGCTTCGTGCTGGGCGAGCGCGGCTCGCTGCTGCGCTGGGTGGGCTGAGGGACGGCCCGCGATCCAGCGGCGTTTCTCAGGCTCGCCAACTTCTGTAACCAAGGGGGACGGCCGCTCCCGCAGGGCCAGACCCTCCCCCTAGGATCGCCGAGCTGAACGCTTGTCGCTATGGCTGCCGGCTCTACAGGGGAACGCCCGTTCTTCGAAATCATCACCAGCATTCGCTACTGGGTGATCCATGCGGTCACCTTGCCAGCGATCTTCCTTGCTGGCTTCCTGTTCGTGTCCACCGGCCTGGCCTATGACGCCTTCGGCACGCCTCGCCCCGACGCCTATTTCCAGGCCCAGGAGAGCAAGGCTCCCGTTGTGAGCCAGCGCTATGAGGGCAAGAGCCAGCTTGACCTGCGTCTGCCATAAATCCCCATGACCCAGTCTCCCGTCTCGACCACGCCGCGCAACTATCCGATCTTCACGGTGCGCTGGCTCTCCGTTCACGCCCTGGGTATTCCCACGGTGTTCTTTCTGGGGGCCTTGGCGGCCATGCAGTTCATCCGTCGCTGAGGTCTCCTGCCATGCAACGCAACCCGAACCCCAACAACCTGCCGGTTGAGCTCAACCGCACCAGCCTCTACCTGGGGCTGCTGCTGGTCTTCGTCACCGGTGTGCTGTTCACCAGCTACTTCTTCAACTGATCCGGAGGGCACCCCATGAGCGGCAAGAAATCCAACATCCCAGATGGCCGGATCCCGGATCGCCTGCCTGACGGCCGTCCGGCTGTGGCCTGGCGCTCCCGCTGGACAGCAGGCGTTCTGCCCCTGTGGCTGGTGGCCACCGCCGGTGGCATGGCTGTGATCTTCGTGGTGGGCCTATTCTTCTACGGCTCCTACACCGGCGTCGGCTCTGCCTGAATCCTGGCCCGAATCCCAGCCCAAGCCATCCCCAGCAATGCCTCTCCCCGGTGGACAGCCAGGCTGCCACCGGGGTTTCCTGTGGGAGACGGTTTGGCTGAAGCCTCGACCTCCGGCCCGTTTCCCGCTCTCCGGTGAAGAAGCGCACCCTCCTGAATCACGGGGCCCTGGCCTGGTTTGCGGGTGCTCTGCTCAACGCCTACGGCCAGCTGATCCTGCTCACCTCCCGCGTCGTGGTGCGCCGCGACCAGCTCAGTGCCCGTTTGATCGGCGCGCAGGGGCGGCCGGTGATCTATGCGCTCTGGCATGGCCATGTGTTCTTCATGCCGATGCTGCGCATCAGCAGTGGACGCCCGGTGGCGGTGCTGCTCAGCGCCCATCGCGATGCCCAGATCGTGGGGGTGGCGGCCCGCATGCGCGGCGTTGAGCTGGTGGCCGGCTCCTCCACCCGGGGGGGTGTGCGGGCCTATCTGCAACTGCTTCAGCTGCTGCGCCGGGGACGCTCCATCTGCATCACCCCGGACGGCCCCAGGGGCCCTGCCCGGCGCGTCAAGCCCGGTGTCGTGCACCTGGCCCAGCAGTCGGGGTGTGCCGTGGTGCCGGTGGGCCTGGCCGTGCGCCGGGGGTGCCGGTTGCGCTCCTGGGACCGCACCCTGCTGCCCTTCCCCTTCTGCTCGGCCGTGCTCAGCCTGGGGGCGCCCCTGTGGTTGCCGCCGGTGGAGGATGCCGAGGCCCTCGCCCTGCAGGCCGAACAGCTGGAGGCGGCCCTGGAAGCCGCTTCGGAGCAGGCCTCCCGTGCCCTCTGAGCCGGTGACACCGCCGGTGCTGGGCCTGCGCCTGCTGCAGACCCTGCTCACCCCCGGGATCCTGCTGCTGCTGCTGCTGCGGCTGTTGCAGGGCAAGGAGGAGTTGCGCCGGTTGCCGGAGCGGCTGGGCTGGGCGGGCCATCAGCGCCCCCCCGGCCCCCTGATCTGGATGCACGGCGCCAGCGTCGGCGAGCTCACGGCACTGTTGCCCCTGCTGCGGGAGCTGGGCGCAGCCGCTGCCGAATCGGGCCTGGAGCCACCGGCGCTGCTGGTCACCTCAGTGAGCCGCAGCTCCGCCCAGCTGGCCCAGCGGCTGCTGCCGGAGGGGGTGATCCATCAGCTGGCGCCGGTGGACCACTGGCTGGCCCTGGTCCTGTTCCGCCGCCACTGGCGGCCCCAGCTGGGGTTGCTGGCGGAGGCTGAGCTGTGGCCGGAGCTGGTGCTGGCCATGCCGCGGCTGCACCTGGTCAATGCCCGCATGAGCGAGCGCTCCTACCGCCGCCACCGCCGCCTGCCGGCCTACGCCGCCTGGCTCTATGGCCGTGCCCGTCTCTGCTGGGCCCAGTCGGAGCCCGATGCCGCCCGCCTGCGTCGGCTGGGCGCCACCCAGGTGGAGGTGGTGGGCTCCACCAAGCGGGACGCCGATCCCCTCGCCGCGGACGAGGCGATCCTGGCCCGGCTGCAACCGCTGCGGCGCCGGGGGCCGTTGCTGCTCCTGGCCAGCAGCCATGCCGGGGAGGAGGAGCTGCTGCTCCAGGCCCGCCAGCGGCTGCAGCAGCAGCTGGGCCCGCTCACCCTGGTGCTGGTGCCGCGGCACCCGCCGCGGGCTGCCGCCGTGCTCGAGCTGGCCCGGCGGCAGGGCCTTGTGGCCATTCTCTGGAGGGAGCTGGCCGCCAGGGGCCCGGCTGACCATGCTGATCTCGACGTGCTGGTGGTGGATGTCCTGGGAGCGATGGGCAGCTGGATTGCGGCGTCGGATCTGGTGGTGATGGGCGGCAGCCTGGCTGCGGGGGGACACCGGATAGGGGGCCACAATCCCCTGGAGGCCATCCGCGCCGGCAAACCCGTGGTGTGTGGGCCGGACATGGCCAACTTCGCTGGCCTCAGCGAGGAGCTGCAGGCCGCCGGTTGGCTCCATGCCTGCCCCACCGACGAGCTGCTCTGGGCTCGGGTGGTGGAGCTGCTGAGCCGGGGGGCGCCGGCGCCACCCCCCTTGCGTCTGGAGGGTCCCTCGCGCCGCATCGCCAAGCGCCTGATCGCTGAGCTGGGCACTGCCGATCTCAACGACGCCGGGCCGGCCGACGCCCACCTGGCCCGGGAGGCGCGCTGATGCTGATCCGGCCGCCTGCGTTCCTCTACCAGCGCGGTCCCTCCCTGAGGGCACGGCTGCTGCGGCCCCTGGCCGTGCTCTATGCCCTCGCCAGCGGGCTGCACCGGGGTTGGGTGCGACCCCTGCGCCCAGCGGTGCCGGTGGTGTCGATCGGCAACATCACGCTGGGCGGCACCGGCAAGACCCCCCTGGTGATCGGCCTGGCCCGGGAGCTGGGCAGGCGGGGGGTGCGCCTTGCCGTGCTCACCCGCGGCTACGGCAGCGGTCGCCGCTCGCCGATCCGCCTGGAGGGCGGCCGCGGCCGGGAGCCGCTGGCGCCGGAGGCGGGGCGCCGTGCCCCCCTGCGGCAGGTGGGGGATGAGGCCCTCGAGCTGATGGGCAGCCTGCCAGGCGTGCCGGTGTGGGTGGGTTCTGATCGCCGCTCCGCGGCCCGCCAGGCGGTGGCCGAGGGGGCCGAGCTGCTGCTGCTGGATGACGGCCTGCAGCACTGGTCCCTGGCCCGCGACTGCGACGTGACCGTGCTCGATGAGCGCCATGGCCTCGGCAATGGGCTGCTCTTCCCCGCTGGACCCCTGCGCGAGCCGGCCTCCCAGCTGGGGCGCGCCGACCTGCTGGTGCTCACCGGCAGCGGTGCTGCTCCCATGGCCGGCGGCGACCCCAGCGTGGACCTGCCTGATCTGGGGGACCGTCTTGCCCCAGAGCAGTTGGGCTGGCCCGCCGCCAAACCCTGGTTGCGGGTGCCTGCCAGCCTGCAGCCGGCCCCCAGCCTGCGGGGACGGCCGCTGCTGGCCTTCTGCGGCATCGGCTTGCCCGGCAAGTTCTTTGCGGCGCTGCGCCAGGCGGGGCTGCAGCTGGTGGGGAGCCAGGCCTTCCCCGACCACCACCCCTATGCTCAGGCCGATCTGGAGCGGCTGCTGGCCATGGCCCAGGCCCGGGGAGGAGCCACGCTGGTGACCACCGTGAAGGACTGGCATCGCCTGCCCCCCCATTCCCGCAGTGTGGTGGCGGCCGTGCCCCTGGTGCTGGATCCTGAGGCGCTCAAGGCCCTGGCCGACCTGGTGCAGGAGCGGTTGCGGCTGGCATGGAGCTGAGCCCGGCCCCATTGCGGCTGCTGGTGGTGGCGGGTGAGGCCTCGGGCGACCTGCACGGCGGCGCCCTGCTGCAGCAGCTGCGCTCTCGCCTGCCCGAGGCCGAACTCCTGGGCGTGGGGGGCGAGCGGATGCGGGCCGCCGGCCTGCTGCAGCTGGCCGATGTGCGCCATCTCTCCGCTGCCGGGGTGGTGGAGATCCTGGGCAGCCTCGGCCGCCATTACCGGGTGATGCGGCTGCTCAAGCGCCAGATGGACCGCCACCGCCCGGCGGCCGTGGCCCTGATCGACTACCCAGGTTTCAATCTTCTGGTGGCCCAGGAGGCCCACCGGCGCGGCATCCCGGTGTTCTTCTACATCGCTCCGCAGGTGTGGGCCTGGGGCCAGGGGCGGGCGCGCCGGATGGCCGGCTACATCGATCGTCTGGCGGTGATCTTTCCCTTCGAGGCGCCGCTGTTCAATGCCCACGGCCGGGCCTTCGCCCGCTACGTGGGCCATCCCCTGATGGATGGGCTGGCGGTGACCTCCAGCCGGGAGGTCACCCTGCGGCGCCATGGCTTCCAGCCCGATCAGCGGCTGTTGCTGCTGTTGCCGGGCAGCCGCCGCGCCGAGATCCGGCTGCTGCTGCCGGCCCTGCTCGCCGCCGCCGCCGTGTTCCGCCGGGAGGGCTGGCAGGTGGGCCTGCTGCGGGCCCCCACGGTGGACCAGACCTTTCTCGAGCAGGTGGCCGGGGAGACCCCCCTGCCCCGCTGCTGCTCCGGCGAGGACACCAACAACCTGCTGCACGCCGCCGATGGCGCCCTGGTCAGCTCCGGCACCGCCACCCTGCAGGCCGCCCTGCTGGGTTGTCCCCACGTGATCGTCTACCGCTTCTCGCGGCTCACCTATCTGTTGGCCAGGCTGGCCACCCGCCATCGGGTGATCGGTCTGCCGAATGTGATTCTGGGCCGGGTCGCCTTCCCGGAGCTGGTGCAGCGGGCCGTGACGCCGGCCAACCTGGTGCGGGAGCTGCGCCAGCTGCTGGCCGATCCCGCCGGGTTGCGCCAGGCCGTGGAGGAGCTCCGCAGCAAGATGGGGCCGCCGGGCGCCTCGGCCCGGGCGGCCGACGAACTGGTGGATCTTGTGCGATGAGCAGGCCTGTGTACCGGCGCTTCCTGGCCTACGGGAAGCCCTATCTGTGGCCCACCTTTCTGCTGGCCCTGCTGTTCAACCTCGGCTATGGGGCCTCCACGGGCTTCGTGCCGCTGGTGATCCGCCACCTCTTCGACGACGTGCTGCCCAGCAGTGATCGGGGCCGGCTCTACAGCGCTCCGGCCGTGATCCTGGGGGTGATCGTGCTGCGGGCCGTCTGCCAGTACCTGGGGGCCTACCTCACCGAGACGGTGAGCCAGTCGATCACGGCGGATCTGCGCTCCGATCTGGCCGCCAAGGTGATGGTGCTGCCGCAGTCGTACATCGACCGCCATCCCTCCAGCACCCTGATCTCGCGTCTGCTCAGTGATGTGACGCTGGTCAAGACCGGCATCGTGGACGGCTTCTCCTCGATCTTCAAAGATGCGCTCACCCTGCTGGCCCTGGTGCTGGTTGCCTTCTACCAGGACTGGCTGCTGGCCCTGATCGCCTTCATTCTCTTTCCAGTGGCGATCCTGCCGGTGCTGCGCTCCTCGAAGAAGGTGCGGCGCCACTCCAGCCGCGGCCAGTCAAGCCTGGCGCGGCTGGCCAGCTACCTGCAGGAGTCGCTGGTGGGCTCCCGGGTGGTGAAGGTCTTCGGCATGGAGGCCTATGAGCTGAAACGCTTCCACGAGGAGAACACCGCCGTGCTCAAGGCGGCCCTGCGCACCACCAGGGCCAAGCTCGCCAACCAGCCCCTGATGGAGCTGCTGGGGGCGGTGGGGTTCAGCGCGGTGCTGGTGTACGGCGGCGAGGCGGTGATCAGTGGCAGCCGCACCACCGGCAGCTTCTTCGCCTTTCTCACCTCCCTCTACCTCTGCTACGCGCCGTTCAAGGGGCTGGCGCGGGCCAATGCGGTGCTGCAGCAGGGGGTGTCGGCGGCCCAGGATCTCTTCGCCATCCTCGACACCCCAGTGGATCCGGTGGAGGCTCCGGTGCCGCGGCAGTTGCAGGGGGTGGCCCGGGAGCTGCGGGCCGAGGCCCTGAGCTTCGGCTACGGCACCGACCCCGTGATCCGCCAGTTGGAGCTGAGGATCCCCGTGGGCAGCACCGTGGCCCTGGTGGGCCCCAGCGGCGGCGGCAAGAGCACGATCATCGACCTCTTCTGCCGCTTCTACGACCCGGACGCCGGCCGGATCAGCATTGACGGCATCGACATCCGCGAGCTCTCCCTGGCCTCGTTGCGGAGTCTGATCTCGGTGGTGGATCAGAACACCTTCCTGTTCAACGACACGGTGGCAAACAACATCGCCTATGGCCATGCCGCCGCCTCCCGCGCGGCCGTCGAGGCCGCGGCCCGGGCCGCCAACGCCCATGGCTTCATCGCCCAGCTGCCCCAGGGCTATGACACCCTGATCGGCGAGAACGGCACCCTGCTCTCAGGCGGCCAGCGGCAGCGCATCGCCATCGCCCGCGCCCTGATCAAGAACGCCCCGATCCTGTTGCTCGACGAGGCCACCTCCGCCCTGGATTCCGCCTCGGAGCAGGTGGTGCAGGAGGCCCTGGATCGCCTGATGAGCAACCGCACCACCCTGGTGGTGGCCCACCGGCTCTCCACGGTGGTGAACGCCGACCGGATCTGCGTGATCGAGGCCGGCGCGATGGTGGAATCCGGCACCCACCGGGAGCTGATGGCTCGCGGCGGCCGGTATGCCGCCTTATTTTCGACACAATTCGCAAACCCTTCCGTGGTGTCGTCCCGATGACCATCGCCCCCAGCCGTTCCCCGGCCCCCTCCGGCGC
>NZ_JADEWP010000101.1:0-9121 GCF_015207535.1 Cyanobium sp. LEGE 06143
ACCTGCTGAAGATCGGCCAGCAGCCGCGCGTTCGCCAGACCGCCCTGCTCGGGTTCGACGCCGGGCAGCACGCTCAGCGCCGGCAGGGGCCCTCGGCTGGACGCACTGGCCAGCCAGGCGCACAACTGCTGCGAGGCCTGCTCCAGAAACTCCTGCAGGCGCTGATCGAGCTGGTGCGGGCTGGCGAAGGGCAGGGGCGGAATCGCCCTCGGGGCTGGTGGCGCGCTAGCCAACGGCGGACGATCGGATCGTGCCATTCTCACCTGCAGGCTCGCGGAGCCACAAGCAACCAGGGCCTGCGGGAGCAGCAATGGCCAGCAGCGCCAGCCACGACGCCCCCGGCGACAAGCGGGTGCACTACAGCCTCTGGATGGAGCGCCTGCTGCGCTGCGCCGGCCGCCTCGGGGCCAGCGGCGAAATTCCGGTGGCGGCGGTGGTGCTCGATGCCGACGGCCGTTGCATCGGCTGGGGGGGCAACCGCCGCCACCACCGCCAGGATCCCCTCGGCCATGCGGAGCTGGTGGCGATTGCCCAGGCCAGCCGCCTGCTGGGCGACTGGCGAATGAACCAGTGCACCCTGCTGGTGACCCTCGAGCCCTGCCCCATGTGTGCCGGAGCCCTGGTGCAGGCCCGCCTCGGCACCCTGGTGTACGCCGCCCCGGACCCCAAGCGCGGTGGGGTGGGAGGAGCCCTGGATCTGGTGCGCCATCCCAGTGCCCACCATCACATGCGCGTGGTGGCCGGCGTGGAGGCCGAAGCTGCCGGCCGCCAGCTCCGGCGCTGGTTCAGACAGCGACGGCAGCCGGCCGATCCGATGCCGCACCCGGATGGAAGGCCGGCAGTTCGGTGCGGAACAGCTCCAGCAGGCGATCCACGTTCTCCGGCTGACTGTTGAAGCCCATCAGCCCGATCCGCCACACCTTGCCGGCCAGGGCACCGAGACCACCACCGACCTCGATGCCATGGGCGTTGAGCAGGTGCAGGCAGAAGGCCTTGCCATCCACGCCCTCGGGGATGCGCACCGTGGTGAGGGTGGGCAGACGCAGGTGCTCAGGGGCATGCAGGGAGAGGCCCAGATCTTCCAGGCCGGCCCAGAGCCGCTCGGCGTTGCGGCGGTGGCGGGCCCAGGCCTGCTCCAGCCCCTCCTCGGCCAGCAGCCGCAGGGCCTCGCGCATGCCGAAGTTCATGTTCACCGGAGCGGTGTGGTGATACACCCGGTCGCTGCCCCAGTAGCGGTTCAGCAGGGTGACATCCAGATACCAGTTGGGCACCTTGCCCTGGCGGGCTGCCATCTTGGCTTCAGCCCGGGGCCCCATCGTGAACGGACCCAGCCCGGGAGGGCAGCTGAGACCCTTCTGGCTGCAGCTGTAGGCCAGATCCACCTTCCAGTCATCGAGGTACACGGGCACGGCACCAAGCGAGGTGACGGTGTCCAGCAGCAGCAGGCAGTCGTGGGAACGGCAGAGATCGCCGATGCCATCCATCGGCTGGCAGATGCCCGTGGAGGTCTCGGCATGCACCATGGCCAGCACTGCCGGCCTGTGCAGCTTCACGGCCGCCTCGATCTCCTCGTAGGTGAAGGCCTCACCCCAGGGCCGCTCGATCGTCACCACCTCGGCGCGGTAGCGACTGGCCATGTCCACCAGCCGCAGGCCGAAGTAGCCCTTCACGGCCACCAGCACCTTGTCACCCGGCTCGAGGGTGTTGGCCAGGGTGGCCTCCATGGCGGCGCTGCCCGTGCCGCTCATGGGGATGGTGAGCCGGTTGTCGGTCTGCCAGGCATAGCGCAGCAGCTCCTGCACCTCACCCATCAGCTCCACGTAAAGCGGATCGAGGTGGCCGATCGGCGTACGGGCCAGGGCCTGCAGCACCGTGGGGTGGGCATTGGAGGGCCCTGGGCCAAGCAACAGACGATCGGGCGTGGCAATGGGCCCGAGCGCACGGCGATGGGCGTTGTTGACGGAGGGCAGCGCAGACAAGGGGCCGGGGGAGGACAAGGGGAACGTTCGGACTCAGATCCTGACAGTCAGCCTACGAAGCACCAGCGCAGGCCAACCGTCAGGAGGATGTCGGGAGGATTCAGCGGGCGCGCACGTTGCTGGCACCCAGCCCACGGCAGAGGTGCTCGAAGGGCGGGCGCACCACGGCGGCCAGGGCCGAGGGGTCAGCGTTGGCTTCGGCGGCCAGCAGCTCGCACACCACATCGCCCATCAGCGCAATGCTGCGCACCGTGGGGCCGGTAGGCACCCCGAGGCTCTTGTAGGTGTCGTCGAGGCCGTTGAGCACCCGCTCGTTGAGGATCGAGGCATCGGCGGCCACCAGGGCATAGCTGGCGTAGCGCAGGAAATAGTCCATGTCCCGCAGGCAGGCCGAGAGGCGGCGGGTGGTGTAGGCGTTGCCACCGGGCAGGATCAGCTCGGGGTCATCGAGCCAGAGCCGCTGGGAGGCCTCGCGCACGATGGCGGCGGCCTCGCGGTTGATCAGCTCCACGGCCCGCAACCGCAGGGCCGATTCGGCGTAGTAGGCATTGATGCGATCGATCGCATCCCGGTCGAGGTAGCGGCCCAGCTGGTCGTAGCGGCCGATCAGACCGGTGATGGCATCGCGCATGGTTCGAAAAGTTCGACGCACCTGCGCCGGAAGCTAGCACTCATGACTGGCCAGAACCCAGGCGCAGGGTGCGATCTGGCCGATCTGAGAGAAACAGTTACGCAAGCAGGCCTGGCACTTCGGTAGCAAGGGCTACAGGTTGACGGTTGGCAGGCTCCCTACCTTCCGGCCACGCCGCCAAGGGCCGGCACCACCCCTGCATTGCTCCATGGCCAAAACCGCTCAGGACGTCCTGCGTCAGATCCAGGACGACGGCATTGAGTTGATCGACCTCAAGTTCGTTGACCTGCATGGCAAGTGGCAACACCTCACTGTCCACAGGGATCTGATCGACGAGGACGCCTTCACCAGTGGGGTGGCATTCGACGGCTCATCCATCCGCGGCTGGAAGGCCATCAATGAGTCGGACATGGCGATGGTGCCTGACCCGGCCACGGCCTGGATCGACCCCTTCTACAGCCACAAGACCCTCAGCCTGATCTGCTCGATCCAGGAACCGCGCAGCGGTGAGCCCTACGGGCGCTGCCCGCGCGCCCTGGCCCAGAAGGCGCTCGAGTATCTGGGCTCCACCGGCATCGCCGACATGGCCTACTTCGGGCCCGAGCCGGAGTTCTTCGTGTTCGACGATGTGCGCTTCAACTCCGGCAACGGCAGCAGCTTCTACAGCGTCGATTCGATCGAGGCTCCCTGGAACAGTGGCCGTCAGGAGGAAGGGGGCAACCTGGCCTACAAAATCGCCCTGAAAGAGGGTTACTTCCCGGTTGGTCCCAACGACACGATGCAGGACATGCGCAGCGAAATGCTGCTCACCATGGCCAGTCTGGGGGTGCCGATCGAGAAACAGCACCATGAGGTGGCCACGGCGCAGCACGAGCTCGGCATGAAGTTCGCCGAGTTGATCCGTGCCGCGGACAACGTGATGATCTACAAGTATGTGGTGCGCAACGTTGCCAAGAAATACGGCAAGACAGCCACCTTCATGCCCAAACCGGTGTTCGCCGACAACGGCAGCGGCATGCATGTGCACCAGAGTCTCTGGAAGGGAGGCGATCCCCTGTTCTTCGGCGAGGGCACCTACGCCAACCTCTCCCAGACGGCCCGCTGGTACATCGGTGGCCTGCTGAAGCACGCCCCCAGTTTCCTCGCCTTCACCAATCCCACCACCAACAGCTACAAGCGTCTGGTGCCCGGTTTCGAGGCACCGGTGAACCTGGTCTATTCCCAGGGCAACCGCTCAGCAGCCGTGCGGATTCCGCTGACCGGCCCGAGCCCCAGGGCCAAGCGCCTGGAGTTCCGCTCCGGCGATGCCCTCTCCAATCCCTACCTGGGCTTTGCGGCGATGTTGATGGCCGGCATCGACGGTATCAAGAACCAGATCGACCCCGGCGACGGCACCGACCTGGACCTGTTCGAGCTCAGCGCTGAGGAGCTGGCGCGGATCTCCACGGTGCCGGCCTCCCTGAATGGGGCGCTCGAAGCCCTCGATGCCGACAAGCACTACCTGATGGAGGGTGGCGTGTTCAGCGCCGACTTCCTCAGCAACTGGATCGATCTCAAATACGAGGAGGTGCAGCAGCTGCGCCAGCGGCCCCATCCCCACGAGTTCGTGATGTACTACGACGCGTGAGGGCGGATCTGGGCCAGGGCGCTGTCGTGCAGATGCTTCTGGTGGGCATGGCGGGTGGCCCAGGCCCTGAGCTGATGCGCCGCATCAGCGGTGGGGTTGAGCTCGGGATGGCGGCTGATCTGGGCCAGCTCGGCGTCATGGCGACGCCGTTCGCGGCTGTGCTGCTGGGCCCAGGCCAGGAAGGTGGGGTCGGGTCGGGGCCCGCCAGGCGTGCTCAGTGGCAGCGGGATCGGCAGGGGACGGACAGCCATGACATCTCTTGGAGGGTTTCTCTACATCGAGTCTCGCCCAGGTCTGTAGCTATCAATACCGAAGTCGGTTTTCCTTCACAGATCGTGTCTGGCTGAGCCCTGGCCTGAGCCGGGGGCCAGGGCAGGGGCGGGATCTCTCGGCATGGTTTCCCCGTTGGCCGTGACCGMCGAGAGGCGACCGGCCAGCCGGGCATTGGCGGGGTGAAGCCGGTGGCCACGTTCAAGAACGCCCGCTGCCTCCAGAGGGCGACCCTGGGACTCCAGCAGGGCGGCCAACTCCAGGAAGCCGCGGGGGTGGGGCCTGGCCTTGGAGAAGATCATGGCGTAGAACCTGGCGATCGCCTGCTCCGGATCGTGCAGCACGCCCGCTTGAATGCTGGCCAGGTGCAGACGGCCGCGCTCGTCATCCAGGCGCCTCAGCAACCGCGTGGGCCAGCCGCGGAAACGGGACGCCGTATTCACGTACCAGTCGTCGTGACCACTGAGCTGCTTGAACACCCGGCGGAATCCCTGTTGCTGCATCAGCCGCAGGATCTTTTTCCGCTCCGGCGAGAAGTTGTGCTCGATGGTGAAGCAACGGAAGCGATAGCGATCCAGGGGGAGATGGCTGAGCACCATCAGCTCGGCCCCCTCCACATCCAGGGAGAAATAATCGATCACTTTGGGGGCGTTGTGCCGATCCAGCAGGTCTCCCAAGGTGATCGTGGGAACCTCGATCGTGTCGGTGAAGCCGGAACGGGGCTCCATCACCCGGCGCTCGCCCGTGGCATCCAGGCCGCCGTAGAGACCGTTGCAGGCAAAGCTCAGCGTGTCGCCGCTGCGGGAATAGAGGGCCTCAGCCACCACCGGAATCGAACGCCGGGCCTCAGCATCGCGCCGCAACAGGGGATTGGGCTCTCCTCCCAGACCCTTCCAGCCCATGATCTCAAGCAGCAGGGTGTTGGAGAGGCGACTGCCGTTAGCGAGGCCGAATTCGAGGAAATAGCCTGGCTTGGGACCCTGGCAATAGAGGGCAAACAGATCCTGCAGGCTCTGGGAATTGGTGAGCTGCTGAAAGGGCTCACAGAACTGCAGAAATCGATCCCGGGAATCGAACAGTCCCATCCCAAGCCGCCGCTCTGTCTGCGGCGCAGAAACTAGCACTGAGGCACAGCCTTTTAGCTCTTCAACCACCAGGCCAGCAGCAAGCCGGGGGTGCCCCAGCGCCACAGGCGCCAGAACCACACCTCCATGCGCTGGGGCGAGGCCAGCTCCCCCGGCAGCGGATCGAGCAGGCGCTGGGCCAGGGCCAGCCGCTGCCGCTGGCGGCGCTGCCGAACGCCGCTGACCCGCGCCGCCATGGCCGCAAGGGTCAGCAGGCCATCGAGATGGTGCAGCAGGGCCACGGGTCGCCGAGGCCCATGGACGCCGCGGCGGCGCAGACGGTGAGGCGGAGTCCGCATCGATGGTTCCAGCCCAGGTGCGCGGCAGAAGCGTCAGGATGGTTCAGCCGATGCAGTTTCGTCCAGTGGACACGGCTTCAACACGGCCCTCTGGGGTTTCGTCGACCACTGCAGGCGCTGGCTGGCCCGACGGGGCCGCCGACCAGGCCCGCTGCCTGCATCGCTCGCTCACGATCGGTGACCGCGACTGGCACGCCCTCAAGACCCAGCGCTGCCGCCGCGGCGCCGAACAGCTGGCCGCCGCCCTGGTGCAGCTCACCAGCTGCGATGATCCCCGCAGCCGTCAGAGCACGCCGGCCAGGCAGGAGGCCCTCGCCCTGGTGGAGCACGCCCTGCTCTGGTTGAGGGCCGAGATCAGCGACCCAGGCTGCCCCAGCCACGGCCGCTGAGCGCCGGCCGCAGCCGCTCACGCCTCACGGCCAGCTGCAAGCGGTTGCCGCGCGGACTCCAGCGCACGTCGTCAAAACAGTGGTGAATCAGGAACAGGCCCCGGCCATCGCAGGAGTCCAGGGCCAGGGGCAGCTGGCAGCAGCGAGCCGATTCAGGCACCCCAGGGCCCTCGTCCTGCACCTGCCACACCACCCAGCGGGGTGTCTCGATCCGGCGAATGCGCAGACACTTGGCCGGATCACAGCCATTGCCATGGCGCACGGCATTCACCAGAGCCTCCTGCAGCCCCAGCTGCAGCTCGGCCTGCAGCTGGAGGCAGCGCACAGGCTCCAGCAGCAACTCCACCAGAGGCGCCAGCTGCAGCGTGGAGGGAGTGATGAAATCAGACCAGCGAAGCGCCATCAACCGCAGGTTCTTGGCCTTGGTTTGACCCTAGATGGCAGGGGGTGGTGCCACAGGCCTGGGGCTTCATCGGTTGATGCGTTGTTGCAGGGCCGGCTGGTTCAGCAGCGCATCCATCAGGCGAACCCCCCGCAACTGGTTCACCAGGGGCATGTGGCCCTCAGGAGCGTCGATGGACCAGGCGAAGGAGCCTGGATAGCGGGTCCAACGCCCGTCCTGCTTCCAGCCCAGACGGGGCCAGAGCTGCTCCCACCGCCCCTGGCAAGCCTGCAGTAGTCGGCCCTGCACCGAGAAACCGAAGCGCCCGCGTGAATAGCAGACCCAGAGACGATCGAGCGCTTCGAGGTCTGGAGCCGGCATGGCAGGCACCTCGCTGTAATACACGTAGCCACGGGTCACCGCGGCGGCGCCGGCCAGCTCCCGCAGGATGGCACTGGTGAGGCGATCGGCCTCCTCAAAGGCCATCCGGGCCAGCTGCAGCTGCAAGGGGGCGTAGTCGATGCCTGTGGCACTGGACGTGGCCAGCCAGCCCTGGGGATGGAGGTCCAGAAAGGCCTGGGCCTCGGCGCTGGGGGTCTCCAGCAGCAGCTGAATCAGGGCGCCGGCAGCCCAGTCGTCGCCTGTGGCATCCAGGCCGGCCAGGTGATCGGCCAGCAGCGGCCGCAGTTCTGCGACCCGCTGCTGGACGGGGCCCAGCAGGGCGCGGCGCTGCCGGGCCGTGGCCGCCTGGAAGCGCTGGAGCAGATCCTCAGGGCTGACGTTGGCGGAAACCGGTGCGCCGGAGAGCATGGATTGAGCGTGTCTGAGCAGGGCCCGCTGGTTCCACTATGTCAGGCGGCAGCGAGGCCAGGAGACAGGTTGAGCGCCATGGTGGGGCCATTCCAGGGCCACTGCCTAGGATTGACCTTTGCCTCTTCCCCATGGGTGCAGCCATTCAGTTCTTCCGTGGTGTGGATGAACCGGTCGTGCCCGACATTCGGCTGACGCGCTCCCGGGACGGGCGCACCGGCCAGGCGATGTTCGTGTTCGAGGAGCCCCAGGCCCTGGCCCCGGAAACCATGGGAGACATCACCGGCATGTTCCTGGTGGATGAGGAGGGGGAGATGGTGACCCGGGAGGTCAAGGCGCGCTTCGTGAACGGCAAGGCCAGCGCCCTCGAGGCCACCTACACCTGGAAGACCACCACCGATTTCGAGCGGTTCATGCGCTTTGCCCAGCGCTATGCGGACAGCCACGAGCTGGGCTTCTCGAGCGGGGGCGGCGCTGAGCCCGCCGCTGACCAGGGCGAAGCCGCCAGCGACGCCCCCAGCGAGGACTGAGACCTTGCGGTTCGGCCAATGGCTCGGCCTGCTGGCCCTGGTGGCAGCCCTGACCCTGCTCTGGACCNTGNCKCYNAKASNCCTNCTCNNANCCCWGKWSRCGGMCKTGGTGGTGGCCATGGCCCTCTGCACCCTGATCGGCTGGATGCGGCAGCGGCTGGGATGCGGCCGTCCCCTCGCCGTGGTGCTCAGCCTCGGCCTGGTGTCAGTGGTGCTGGCGGTGCTGGCCACGGCCGTGATCCCACCCTTCATCGAGCAGTTCGGGGAACTGGTGTCGAAGCTGCCCGCAGCGGCCACCACCCTGCTGAATCTCACCCGCGACCTGATCTCCCGGGCCAGCCAGATGCTCTACGGCCGCAGTGATGGCGGCCTGGACTGGTTGCGCGAGGGTCTGTTCAGCGGCGGTGAACCCAGCAACCTCAGGGGTGGAGCCCTGCAGCTGCTGGGCCTGGCCGGCGGCCTGGGCACGGGCCTGCTGCAGCTGCTGTTCGTGGTGGCTGTGGCCCTGATGATCACCCTGCAGCCCCTGGCCTATCGGGAGATCGCCGTGCTGCTGGTGCCCTCCTTCTACCGGCGGCGGTTTCGCAAGGTGCTGGTGAGCTGCGGCGATGCCCTCAGCGGCTGGATGGTGGGCGTGCTGATCAGCTCCCTGTGCGTGGGGGTGCTGGCGGCGATCGGCCTGAGCCTGCTGGGGGTGAAGCTGGTGGCCGCCAATGCGGTGCTGGCGGGGCTGCTGAACATCATTCCCAACATCGGCCCCACGCTCAGCACCGTGTTCCCGATGTCGGTGGCGCTGCTGGACAGCCCCATCAAGGCCCTGGCCGTGCTGCTGCTCTATGTGGCGGTGCAGAACCTGGAGAGCTATCTGATCACCCCTTCGGTGATGCAGCACCAGCTGAATCTGCTGCCCGGCCTCACCCTCACGGCCCAGCTGCTGTTCACCGTGGTGTTCGGCCCGCTCGGGCTGCTGCTGGCCCTGCCCCTGGCGGTGTGCCTCCAGGTGGTGGTGAAGGAGGTGCTGATCCACGATGTGCTGGACCGCTGGAAGCGGCCGCCCCTGGCCAGCTGATGGCAGACGTG
>NZ_JADEWP010000049.1:0-13945 GCF_015207535.1 Cyanobium sp. LEGE 06143
GATCAGCACCGTGCCGGCCTCCGCGCTCAGGCTCGTTTCCAGCTCCAGCGCCCCATGGCTTCTCAATACCAGGTGCTCCCGGCGGAGGCTGAGGCTGCTCCCCCGCCAGGCGGCGCTTCCGAGCAGCTGGCCGGCGAGCTGGTCGGCCAGGGGTTGCCAGCTCGCCTGGGCCAGGGAGTGCTCCAGCCCCTCGGGGCTGAACCGCACCTCCCCCCTGATCCCGAAGGGCTGACCCAGCTCGATGGCCTGGCCCCGCCGCAGTCCAGCCACCTGGAGGCTGATCGGCTCGCTCGTGAGCGTCACCGCGTCGAGTTCCAGCCCCCGGTAGCGCACCTGCCGGGCCTGGAGCTGGGCCCCGGCCAGCCGGCCGCGCAGCAGCTGCAGATCCCGGCCCTCCAGCTCCAGCGAGAGGGCGCCGATCTGCTCACACTGGCGGCGAATCCACAGCTGCAGGCCCGTTGCCAGCAACTGCAGCAGGGGGCCACTCATGCGCCGTTGCCGGCCAGCCAGGTGGCGGCCACGCACTCCGGCTGGTCGATGTGGGGCAGGTGGCCGCACGGCTCCAGCTCCCGCACCCGCTCCCCGAGTAGGGCCAGGGCGGCGCGTTTCTGGGGCTGACGCAGGATGCGGTCGTTGGCCCCCCACAGCACCGCGATCGGCTGGGGCGGCAGCGGAGCACCGCAGCCGGCGAAGCCGCCTGAGCGGGCGAAACGCCCCAGGGCCTGGCCCCATCCCGGCGCGGCGAGGTGCAGCGAGGCGATTTCGAGCTCGGCCGGGCCCACATCCCGATCGGGATCGGCGAAGGCGCTGCGGCAAAGGCCCTTCCGCACACCGGGCCGGGCCAGGAAGCGCACCCCGAGTCCATCCAGCAGCGGCGGCAGGGGCATGGGCCGGCCGGTGAGGCCGGCGGGGGCCAGCAGCAGCAGGCGGCTGATCTGCCCGGGGTGGCGGCGGGCCAGCTCCACGGCCACGGAGCCGCCCATCGAGGCGCCGATCAGGCCGAGCGGTGCGGCCTCCGGGCTGCGGCTGGCGATGGCCGCCAGCAGGGCGGTGAGGTGCTCCAGCACGGCGGCGGGGCCATAGGCCGCCTGGGCGGGACGGGGGCAGAAGCCGAAGCCGAACAGGTCGGGGATGAACAGCTGATGGCTCTGGGCCAGCCGTGGGGCGATGCGCCGGAACTCCAGAAAGGAACTGTCGAAGCCGTGCAGCAGCAGCAGCGGTGGCCCCTGGCCGAGCACCGCCACGGGCCAGAGGTCGGGCAGGCCCTGCAGGGGCCACCACTGCAGGGCCTGGGCCAGGGCGCGGCCCTGGGGATCGAGCAGCTCCCGGGCCGCCCGCTCCACCAGGGCCTGGGAGCTGAGCTCAAGCGGGCCGCAGGCCTCAGCAGCGGCGCTCACGCGGCGACCCGCTCGCCGCAGCGGGTGCTCACCAGGGCGGCCATCAGATCGATGGCGCTGACGCTGAAGGGCAGGTGGTGCAGGTCTGAGCCGGGAGCGCAGGCAAAGGCACAGGCCTGCTGCAGCTGCTCCAGGGTGGCCTGGCCCAGGCCCAGATCGGCCAGATCAGCGGGCAGGTCGATCTGGCGAAACAGGGGCAGCAGCTGCCGCCGGGCCTGGCCGGCCAGCTGATTGCCCCCCAGCACTTCCTCCAGCCGCAGCTGCACCAGGATGCCGAAGCCCACCTTCTCGCCATGCAGGGCGCCATGGCTGGCACTGAGCTGGGTGAGGCCGTTGTGCACGGCGTGGGCGGCCACGGTGCGGCAGCGGGCACCGCCGATGCCACCCATCAGCCCGGCGGTGAGGCCACAGGCCTCCGCCACCCGCACCCAGGCCTCGCTGCTGCTGTCCAGCAGGGCCTGTTCGGCGTCGAAGAGCAGCTGGTCGCGCAGCACCCGGGCCATCTGCACGGCCTGCTGAATCAGTCCGTCGCTGCTGGCCGCGGAGCTCACCGAGGCCTCGTACCACTTGGCCAGGGCGTCGGCGATGCCACTGGCCAGGGTGCGGGCCGGGGCGGTGCGCACCAGGGCATGGTCAAACACGAGCAGCTCGGGGCAGCGCCGCAGCTCCACATCGTGCTGAAAGGCGCCCTCCGGGCTGTAGACGTTGGCCAGGGCCGTCCAGCCGGCGCAGGTGGCGGCGCTGGTGGGCACGGTGACGCAGGGCAGGCCGTGGCGGTGAGCCAGCAGCTTGCCGGCGTCCAGCACCTTGCCGCCGCCGCTGGCGATCACGGCATCGGGTCGGCCCTCGCTGCCGCCGTCAGCCAGGCTGCGCCCCAGGCGCTCCAGGTCCAGCTCGCAGCAGTCGTGCTCCAGCCGCTCGAGCTGGGGCGTCAGCCCCTCCTGGCGCAGGCTCTGCTCAAGCTTCTGCCGCAGGGGCAGTGTGGCGGGCCCTCGCCCCAGCAACAGGGGGCGGTGGCAGAGGCGGGCGATGCGGGGCAGGGCCTGCTGCCAGGCCCCCTCACCGCGCAGCACCTCGGCGGGGGCGATGCGGTGGGCCTGAGGTGTGGCCGGGGCCGAGCCAGCGGCAACCGCCCCATCGCGGGCTGGGCTGGTGGGCTCCACAGAGCCCCGGCGGGAACGCTGGCGCATCAACCCATCGTAATGAACACAAAACCGCCCAGCTGCTAAGCCGGGCGGTTGAAGACGGCTGCCTCAGCAGGGAGGCAGCCAGGGGCGGCAGGCCTCAGGCGCCGGCGCCGGCGAGTYCGGGCATCACGGGCAGGGCGCTCTGCTTGCGGATCACCACCTGCTTGTCCTCGCCCACGTCGACCAGGGCGGAATCGCCCTCGCTGATCCGGCCCGAGAGGAACTCCTCGGCCAGGGAGTCTTCCAGGAGGCGCATCACGGCCCGGCGCAGGGGACGGGCGCCGTAGGAGGGGTTGTAGCCCTCTTCCACCAGCCGTTCCTTGAAGGCCTCGGTGACGGAGAGGTGGATGCCCTTGTCGTCCATGCGCTGGAACACCTCCTTGAGCATGATCTCGGCGATGTCTTTCACTTCGTCGCGGGTGAGCTGGCGGAAGACGATGATTTCGTCGAGACGGTTGAGGAATTCGGGGCGGAAGTACTGCTTCAGCTCCTCATTCACAAGCGAGCGAATGCGGTTGTACTGGGTGTCTTCGGCGGCACCGCCGGAGAACTCAAAGCCAAGTCCGCCGCCACCCTTCTCGATCACCTTCGAACCGATGTTCGAGGTCATGATGATCAGGGTGTTCTTGAAGTCCACCGTGCGGCCCTTGGAGTCGGTCAGGCGACCGTCCTCCAGCAGCTGCAGCAGCAGGTTGAACACGTCCGGGTGAGCCTTCTCGATCTCGTCGAACAGCACCACGGTGTAGGGTCGGCGCCGCACCGCTTCGGTGAGCTGGCCGCCCTCGTTGAAGCCCACGTAGCCCGGAGGTGAGCCGATCAGCTTGCTGACCGTGTGGCGCTCCATGAACTCGGACATGTCGAGGCGGATCATCGCCTCCTCACTGCCGAAGAAGTAGGCCGCCAGCGACTTGGTGAGCTCGGTCTTGCCGACGCCAGTGGGACCGGAGAAAATGAAGCTGGCAATCGGCCGGTTGGGGTTCTTGAGACCCACCCGGGCGCGGCGAATGGCGCGGGACACCGCCTTGACGGCTTCGTCCTGGCCGATCAGCCGCTGGTGGAGGGTTTCCTCCATGTTCAGCAGCTTGGCCGATTCGCTCTCGGTGAGCTTCTGCACGGGCACACCAGTCCAGGAGGCCACGATGTGGGCGATGTCCTCCTCGGACACCATCGGAGCGCGGTCGGGGTCGGCGTTGCCGATCAGGGCCGTCACCGTGCCCAGATCGGGAGCCGCAGACTCAGCCTCAGGGGAGGGCGTTTCGTCCTCCTTGCGGGCCTGCAGGATCGTGCGGATCTGATCACGCAGCTCCACTTCACGGTCACGCAGTTCGCCGGCCTTGGTGAAGTCCTGCTCGCGCACGGCTTCCTCCTTCTCCTTCTGCACACCGCGCAGCTGCTTGTCCACCTCCTTGGCGGCAGGGGGCAGCTTGGAGTTCATCAGCCGCACCCGGCTGCCGGCCTCGTCGATCAAGTCGATCGCCTTGTCCGGCAGGAAGCGGTCGGAGATGTAGCGGTCGCCCAGGGTGGCTGCGGCAACCAGGGCCTCGTCGGCGATCTTGAGCCGGTGGTGCTCCTCATAGCGCTCCCGCAGGCCACGCAGGATCTCAATGGTGTCTTCCACGGAGGGCTCACCCACCATCACGGGCTGGAAGCGGCGTTCCAGTGCCGCATCCCGTTCGATGTGCTTGCGGTATTCGTCGAGAGTGGTGGCGCCGATGCACTGCAGCTCGCCGCGGGCCAGGGCCGGCTTGAGGATGTTGGCGGCGTCAATGGCGCCTTCGGCGGCGCCGGCGCCGATCAGGGTGTGGACTTCGTCGATCACGAGGATCACGTTGCCAGCACCTCGAATCTCCTCCATGATTTTCTTGAGGCGCTCCTCGAACTCACCGCGGTACTTGGTACCAGCCACGAGCAGGCCGATGTCCAGGGTGAGAACGCGCTTTTCCTCGAGGATGTCGGGGATGTCGCCGGAGTTGATGCGCTGGGCGAGGCCCTCGGCGATGGCGGTCTTGCCGACGCCGGGCTCGCCGATCAGCACGGGGTTGTTCTTGGTGCGGCGCCCCAGGATCTGGATCACCCGCTCGATCTCCTTCTGCCGGCCGACCACCGGATCGAGCTTGCCGTCGGAGGCCTGCTGGGTGAGGTTGCTGCCGAACTCGTCCAGGGTGGGGGTCTTGGTGGAGCCCTTGCTGCCACCACCGGCGGCCACTTCGGCGGTCTCGCCGAGCATGCGGATCACCTGGGTGCGCACCTTGGCCAGGTCGACACCGAGGTTTTCGAGCACCCGGGCGGCGACGCCCTCGCCCTCACGGATCAGGCCGAGCAGCAGGTGCTCGGTGCCGATGTAGTTGTGGCCCAGCTGGCGGGCTTCCTCCAGGGACAGCTCCAGAACGCGCTTGGCGCGGGGGGTGAAGGGGATCTCAACGGCCACGAAGCCGGAGCCGCGGCCGATGATCTTCTCCACCTCGACGCGGGCGTCCTTGAGGTTCACGCCCATCGACTTGAGCACTTTGGCGGCGACGCCGGTGCCCTCGCCGATCAGGCCCAGCAGGATCTGCTCAGTGCCCACGAAGTTGTGACCAAGGCGGCGGGCCTCTTCCTGGGCCAGCATGATCACCTTGATGGCCTTCTCGGTAAACCGCTCGAACATGGGGCGGGGCCTGGTGCAAGTTCACCCAACCTATCAGGGTTGAAAGGGTGGTGTGGTTGCGGGGAGCTCAGTTCGCTAAAGCCAGTGATGGCAACAGGCTGGCCGCTTTTCATTGCAATTCAGACCAGCAAATTGCAGCTCTTGTGCAATAAGAAAAGCCGGTTATCCGCACCGGTCGATCGTGTTGTCCGCTCCATCGCCTGGGCACGGCTGCGTAAGGGGTAGCCATTGGATCAGGGCCGCCTCGCCACTGCGGTAGTAATCGCGACGCCTGCCGCGGCTGCTGAACCCCAGAGCTCCGTACAGGCCCAGGGCGGCTCGGTTGCCCTCAGCCACCTCCAGGGTGGCGGCCCTGGCGCCGCGGCCCTGGCCCTCCGCCAGCAGGGCCTGCAGCACCTGCCGCCCCAGGCCGCGGCGCCGCTGCTGCGGCCGCACCGCCACCAGGGTGATGTGCAACTCATCGACGATCAGCCAGCCGCAGGCCATCGCCACCAGGGCGTCCCCCTGCCAGAGGCCCATCGCCAGGCGCGCCGCATCGGCCAGCTCCGCCTGCCACTGGGCGGTGCTCCAGAGCTGGCCCAGGGCGGCGGCGTCGAGGTCCTGGCAGGCCGCCAGCTGCCCAGGGCCCAGCCGGCTGAGGCGCAGGCCGCCCTCAGCCGGCTCGCCGGGCCCCCTGCTGCCTCGATCGTTTCCGTACATTCGTCTGTGTCGTCGCGCCCCCGACCTGCGGTCTTTCCATGGTGATGTCCAGCGAGCCCGTCACCGGGACCGAGCCAGCCTCCGAGCCAGCGTCCCAGGCGGCGCTGGCCCAGCAGCCCTTCGAGAGCGGCTGCGATGCCTCCAGCCCCAACCGCAACCTGGCACCGATCAGCAGCGGCCTCGACGCCGAGGGGCGCCTGCTGGTGGGGGGCTGCCGCCTGAGCGATCTGGCCCGCACCTACGGCACGCCCCTCTACGTGCTGGATGAGGCCACCCTGCGCTCCAGCTGCCGGGCCTACCGCGACGCCCTGGCCGCCTCCTACCCCGACCCCTCCCTGGCCCTCTATGCCTCCAAGGCCAACAGCTCCCTGGCGATCACCGCCCTGGTGGCGCAGGAAGGGCTGGGGCTCGATGCCGTGTCCGCCGGGGAACTGCTCACCGCCCTGGGCGGGGGCATGCCGCCCGAGCGCATCGTGCTGCACGGCAACAACAAGAGCCCCGAGGAGCTGGCCCTGGCGGCCCAGGCGGGCGTCACCGTGGTGCTGGACAACTGGCGCGACATCGAGCTGCTCAGCGCCCTGGCCCCCTCCCTGGCGCAGCCGGTGCGGCTGATGCTGCGCTTCACGCCAGGCATCGAGTGCCACACCCACGAGTACATCCGCACCGGCCACCTGGACAGCAAGTTCGGCTTCGACCCCGAGCAGCTGCCCCAGGTGCTGGGCCACCTGGCCAGCTGCAGCTGGGCGCGCCTCACCGGGCTGCACGCCCACATCGGCTCCCAGATCTTCGAGCTCCAGCCCCACCACGACCTGGCCGGCGTGATGGCTGACGCCCTGGCCCAGGCCCGCGGCCTCGGCCACCCCGTGAGCGACCTCAATGTGGGCGGTGGTCTGGGCATTCGCTACGTCGCCAGCGACGACCCGCCCACCATCCAGGTCTGGGTGAGCACGGTGGCCGGGGCGTTGGCGTCGGCCTGCCGCGAGCGGGGGCTCGACCTGCCCCGCCTGTTGTGTGAGCCGGGCCGCTCCCTGGTGGCCACCGCCGGAGTCACGGTGTACGAACTGGGCAGCCGCAAGGCCATCCCGGGCCTGCGCACCTACATCTCCGTGGATGGCGGCATGAGTGACAACCCCCGCCCGATCACCTATCAGTCGCAGTACACCGCCCTGCTGGTGGACCGGCCCACCGCCGAGGCCAGTGAGACCGTCACGGTGGCGGGCAAGCACTGCGAATCAGGCGATGTGCTGCTGCCGGAGATCGCCCTGCCGCCGGCCACCAGTGGCGACCTGCTGGCCGTGTTCGCCACCGGCGCCTACAACGCCTCGATGGCTTCCAACTACAACCGCATCCCACGGCCGGCGGCGGTGCTGGTGCATGAGGGTCAGGCGGAGCTGGTGCAGCGCCGCGAGCAGCCGGAAGACCTACTGCGCTACGACGTTCTGCCAGCGCGCCTGACGCCGGTAATCTGACGCCGAGAATTGGGTTCAGGCGTGACCGGGCCGTGGCTGGAAGGTTGGCTTCGGCTGCTGGATTGGCGTCTGTTGATTGATCTCGTCTGCGCCACGGCCCTCGGCATGGTGGTGCTGGGCCGGGTCACCGAGGCGCGCACGCTGTGGCTGCTGCGCGGCTACCTGCTGCTGGTGGCGATGGCCTGGCTGGTGCAGCGCTTCGCCAACCTGCCGCTCACCACCAAGCTGGTGGATGCCCTGGTGCTGGCCTGCAGCCTGGCCCTGGCGATCCTCTGGCAGGGGGAGCTGCGGCGGCTGATGGAACTGCTGGGCACGGGCCGGCTGGGGCTGCTGTTCGGCAACCGCAGCCGCGATCAGCTGATGTCCAGCTCGGTGGGGGTGCTGAGTGAGGCGGCGGGGCGCCTCTCCCAGGCGCGGCGCGGCGGCCTGATCGTGGTGGATCTGGGCAGCGACCTGCGCCCCGAGGACTTTCTCAGCCCCGGCCTGGCCATCGATGCCCAGCTCTCGGTGGATCTGCTGCTCAACCTCTTCGCCGCCGACACCCCCCTCCATGACGGCGCGGTGCTGGTGAAGGGCAACCGCATCCTGGCGGCGGGCGTGATCCTGCCGCTCTCGCGCCAGGGGATGAACCGCTACGGCACCCGCCACCTGGCCGCCATCGGCCTCACGGAGCGCTTCGACCGCTGTCTGGCGATCGTGGTGTCCGAGGAGACCGGCACCCTGGCCCTGGCCTGCCAGGGCCGCCTGGAGCGGCCGATCACCAGCAGCCGTCTTCATGATCTGCTCACCCGGGCGCTGGCCCAGGCCGGCGGGCGTACCGTGACCAAGGACACGCCGGATTCCCGCGGATGAGTCGCGCCCTGGCGACCAGCAGCACAAGGCAGACCCATCCCTTGCCGGCGGGGCTGGATCCCGCCCGGCTGCCGGCCCATGTGGCGGTGATCATGGACGGCAACGGCCGCTGGGCCCAACGGCGCGGCCTGCCCCGGGTGGTGGGCCACCGGGCCGGCGTGGAAGCCCTCAAGCGCACCCTGCGGCTCTGCAGCGACTGGGGCGTGGGCGCCCTGACGGCCTATGCCTTCTCCACCGAAAACTGGAACCGGCCCGGCGAGGAGGTGAACTTCCTGATGGCCCTGTTCGAGSGGGTGCTGCAGCGGGAGATCGAGGGCCTCGAGCGCGAACAGGTGTGCATCCGCTTCCTGGGGGATCTGGAGCCCCTGCCCCTGGGCCTGCAGAACCTGATTGCCAAGGCCACGGCCCGCACCGCCGCCGGCAGCGGCATCCGCTTCAACGTCTGCACCAACTACGGCGGCCGGGCCGAGCTGGTGCGGGCGGCCCGGCGCCTGGCGCAGCGGGCGGCCGAGGGGGAGCTGGACCCGGCCAGCATCGACGAGCAGTGCTTTGCCGCCGAACTGCTCACCGCCGGCCAGCTGGATCCCGATCTGCTGATCCGCACCAGCGGCGAACACCGCATCAGCAACTTCCTGCTGTGGCAGCTGGCCTACGCCGAGCTGCACATCACCGATGTGCTGTGGCCCGATTTCGACGGCGAGGCCCTGCACGCCGCCCTGCTGGACTACCAGAACCGCCAGCGCCGTTTCGGCGGCGTGGACCCGGCCCCCTGAGCGGCCTCCGCCCTGGCGGTGGAGAACGCCGTGGAGGAAGCGATCGAGAAGGGCCGTGAGGTGTTCGTGGTGGGGGCCAGCGGCACCACCCGCCAGCGGCTCGAGAAGCTCGGGCTCTATGCCAAGTTGCCGCCGCAGCACCATCAGCTCAGCCGGGAGGAGGCCCTGCGCAGGGCTGTGGAGGGCCTCGCCATCAGCCCTGGCGCCAGAGCCGCCGCGGTCACCGATCTCCATCCCGCGGGGGCCTGAGGGCCTGGAAGTCCACAGCGGTGATGGCCCTGGGCCGTGCTGGCCCAGCGCCGCAGTGGGCCGGGATTCGGTGGCTGGTCTTCGCAGTCGCCTGACGGCTGCGCCAGAGTGTTGTGTAACGAACCATCACGGCGATGCTCAAGCCGCTCTGGCTGGTGCGTCCCCGCCCCGACGGGGGTTGCGACTACGTCAGTTTCCAATTCGAGACCCTCGGTGGACCACCCCTCACCGGCTCTGTTGAGATGCGGGAAGGCAGCCATCTCCCACCCCAGATGCCCCTGCTCAAGCGGCGACATCGGCTTGATCCCGATGAGGCCGAGCGCTGGAGGCTGCGACTGGAACAGGAAGGTGGCTTCCGTTTCAGTGAGCCCCTCTTCTAGGCCGGCCTCGATACGCTCTATGCAGGCTTAGTTGTCCGCCGGCGATGGTGATGCCCGACCCTTCCGATCCGCAACCCCCAGCGGCCGAGCCATTGGAGCCCTATCAACGCCTTGGCATCAGCCCCGACGCCAGCTTCGAGGAGGTGCAGGCGGCCAAGCAGGCCCGCCTCGACGAGGCCGGTGAGGACACCATGGCCCGCTCGCGCATCGAGGCGGCCTACGACACCCTGCTGATGGAGCGCCTCAAGCAGCGCCAGCAGGGTCGGGTGAGCACGGCGGCCCGAACGGCTTCGGCGCGGGAGCAGATCGCTCCGCCTCCGCCTCGCCTGGCGATGCCTGCCCTGCCCCAGCTGCCCCTGCCCAAGGTGGCGGCGCCGACCCTGAGCATGCCCGGGCTGGAGCTGGCCGAGGGCGGTGTTCTGAACCTGGCCCTAGGCGGCTTCGGGGTTCTGCTGGCCCTGCTGTTGCTGGTGCCCTCGGCCTCACCGGAATTTCTGCTGGCCCTGGCCACCGCCCTCACGGTGGTGTGTCTGCAACGCCGCCGCCGCCGCTTCCTGGCGGCTGTGGGCTGGGGCTTCGGTCTGCTCACGCTGGGGCTGGTTTTGGGTGGCCTGGTGGCCGGCCTGGCCGGATCCGGCCTGCCCCTGGGGCTGCCCCTCTCCCTGCAACAGCTGCAGAGCTTGCCCGCCTTCGTGCTGCTGCTGTTGGCGGCGCTGTTTGTGGCCTGAGCCGCTCAGGCGACGGCAGCCTCCTCCAGTTCGGCGATCAGGCCCTCGAGCTCCCGGCCGCTCACCTCATAGACAGAGCTGCAGAAGTGGCAGGTGAGTTCAGCCCGGCCATCCTCCTCGAGGATGCTGCTGAGTTCGTCGCGGCCCAGGAGCTTGAGGGCGCCAAGGCTGCGCTGGCGGCTGCAGGGGCAGTGGAAGTGCACAGGCTGAGCCTCAGCTTCCAGAAGCTGGGGGTCGAGGTCGGGAAAGATGGCCTCCAGCAGCGTCAGCAGGTTGCCCTGGCAGGCCTCCAGGCGGGCACTGAAGCCCTGCACCGCTCGGCACCGCTCCTCCAGCAGGGCCACCAGGGCGGGCTCCCGGGCCRCCTTGGGCAGCACTTSCACCAGCACCCCGCCGCTGCAGCGCAGGCCGCCGCTGTCCATCCGTTCACCCACGAACACCGCCGAGGGGGTCTGCTCGGAGTGGAGCAGGTAGGAGGCCACGTCATCGCCGATGCCACCGCTCACCAGTTCCACCGTGGAGCTGAACGGCTGGCCCCGGCCCCAGTCGCGCATCACGTGGAGATAGCCCGTTCCGGTGGCGCCGGCCAGATCGAGCTGGGGTGAGCCGTCGGCGCCGGTGATCGGGTCGAGCTCCAGGGCCGGATTGCCCACGTAGCCGCGCACGGTGCCATCCCGGCCGGCATCCACCATCAGGCCCTTCAGCGCACTGTCTGAGGAGATGCGCAGGTTCACCCTGCCGTGGCTGATTTTCATCGAGCTGGCCAGTAGCAGAGCAGCTCCCATGGCCCGACCGAGCAGGGCCGTGGTGAGAAAGGAGAGCTGGTGGTGCTCGGCGGCGGCGCGGCTGGTGGCTGTGGTGGACACAGCCACCAGCCGGATGCCGCCGTCGGCAGCTGTGGCCCGCAGCAGCCTGTCGTTCAGGCAGGACTCGCTCATGCAGCCGGTGCTCATTCAGACCATCGTAAGGAGCTCGCTCGTCTGCAGATCGGTGAGCGTGCCCTGCTCCAGGCGCCAGGCCCTGCCTGCTGCGCGCTGGAACAGCTCCGGTTCGTGGGTCACCACCAGCACGGCCCGCTCCCGGGCCAGCCCCTCCAGGAGAGCCACGATCTCGCCCCGCACCGTCCAGTCCAGCCCGGCGGTGGGTTCATCCAGCAGCAGCACCTGGGGGTGGCGCAGCAGCTGAACCGCCAGGGCCAGGCGCCGCTGCTGGCCGCCGCTCAGTTGTTCAGGCCGTTGCTGGAGGCTGAGCCCAGCGAGGCCCACCCGCTGCAGCACCGCCTCCAGCCGCTCGGACTCCACGCGGCGCTGGCCCAGCCGCAGCTCCTGGCCCMCCGTGAGCCCGAGAAAATGGCGCTCGGGAAACTGGAACACCAGGCCGCACAGCCAGCGGCGCTGGCGAGCCCGGAAGCGTTCTCCGTTCCAGTGGATCGTGCCCTGATCCGGGTCGGCCAGGCCGCTGATCAACTCCAGCAGGGTGGTTTTGCCGCCGCCGCTGCGGCCGGCCACCAGGCCGATCGCCCCGGGCTCCAGGACCAGACTCACCTCGCGCAGCACCGGCTGGGGGGCTGTGGCGGGCTGGTAGCCGAGGCCGCGCAGTTCAAGCATGGCTCCAGCATGCCTGCGGTGGGGGAGAGTGGCCTCTGCTGTTGTGGCTGCGGCCCAGCCCGATCGGTGCCGATGGACGTTCAATTTCGTGAGCTCGACCCCTTCAATTGCTGGATCTGGATGCGCTTTGCCGATCCACTCGGCAGCGGCGAGAAGGGCTATCTGGAAACCGTCTTCGACAGCTGGTTCTTTCTGGGCAAGCTGGGTGGCTTCAATGCCGAGTCGCTCCAGGTCCATGAGGAGGGGGCGGAACTGAGCTGGATGGCCTACGACCAGCAGGCCGCCGCCACGGCCCTGCCGGCCCTGATGCACAACATGGGCCCGATGGAATATCAGGGAGTGTGGGCGCGCTGCTGGCTGGATCTGGGCACGAGTGATGCCTTCGCCCTCGACGTGCTGATCAACACCCTGCGCCAGCTCAACAACGACGTGGTGGAGGTGGAGCAGGTGCTGATCGGTGGCCTCAACGACGACTGGGCCATCGACGAGCAGCCCGAGACCATTGACCAGCTGCTGGATTCGATCCCCGATTCCTGAGCGCGCCATGGTCCGCGAGCTGCGCCGCCTGCTGGTGGAGTGCCCTCGCCTCGAGGGCGCCGAGGGGCGTCTGGCCCTTGAGGCTCAGGAGCTGCACTACCTGCGGCGGGTGCTGCGGCTGCGAGCGGGGCAGGTCTTCGGGCTGGTGGATGGCTGCGGCAGGCTCTGGTCTGCGGCTCTCGAGCCGGGCCCGGTGCGGCAGCAGGGCTGGGCCGTGCTGCAACAGAGCCTGGGGGCGCCTTTGCTGAGCGTTCCGGCCCCACAGCCCAGCCTGCAGCTGGCCGTGGCCCTGCCGCGCCGGGATCCGGAGGTGATGCTGCGCATGGCCTGTGAGCTGGGCATCGACAGCTTCCAGTGGCTGCAGGCCGAGCGCAGTGTGGCGGAGGCAGCGATCCGCCCGGAGCGCCAGCAGGCCGTGCTGCGCGAGGCCCTGGAGCAGTGCGAACGGCTGTGGCTGCCCCACTGCCTGCCGGCGCAACCGGCCCTGGCCTGGCTCTCGGCGGCAACGAGCGGGGTGCGGCTGCTGGCCACCAGCCGCCGGCCCACGGCCCTGCCGCTGGGCGAGGCCCTCCATGCGCTCTGGCCTCAGGCGTCAGCCGCGCAGCCCAGTGGTGCCCCTCAACCAGTGAGGCTGGCCATCGGCCCGGAAGGGGGCTGGAGCCCCGCGGAGGAAGCGGCAGCCCTGGAGCGCGGCTGGCAGGCGGTGCAGCTGGGCGAGGGGATCCTGCGCACCTCCACGGCCGCCGTGGCAGCGGCGAGCCTGCTGGCGGCCTGGCGCGGCGGGCTGGGGTTCAGTTGCGGAACATCTCCGACACCATCCCCTTGAACACGCCCAGATTGGCCCCGGGCCGCCGCCGACCCATCGGCAGGGCGTTGGCGGGGTTGAGGCAGTCCGGGGCGTAGGTGACCTGGGACGGGGGCGGCAGAGCCTCCTGGGCGGCCCGCAGTTCGGCGGCGATGGCCTCGGCCGCGAGCGCCGGCGGATCCGTGAACGGGCCCTCGAGCGATGCCGTCCACACCCGGTCCGGCGGCAGCACCCCGATCGCGTTCAGGCTGCGGCGCACCGCCTCGGCGTCCGGGGCGCGAAAGACGCAGAGGATGTGCGCGCCGTCGAGCGAGAGGTAATGCGTCACCGGGTGGCTGCGATAGAGGTCGAAGCAGAAGCGCTGGCCGAGCCCGCGTTTCTGGATGGCCTCGGGCGTGGTGGGCTCGAGATAGCGGCCCTCGACGATGACGTGCTCCATGACCGTCTCCCCTCGGCTCAGGCCTCAGGCGCAGGCGGGGGCGAGCACCCGCGCCGTCCAGGCCGCCTCATAGGCGAGCCCGAGCCGCCGGTTGACCTGCCGCACCCGCTCGCCATCCGGTGCTGCGAAGAGACAGACCATCCGCCGCCGGTCGGTGGCCTGGAACGACGCCACGA
>NZ_JADEWP010000104.1:0-8849 GCF_015207535.1 Cyanobium sp. LEGE 06143
GGTGGGGTGCTGGAACGATCCCTGCCCGCTGGGAGCCGGGCAACCTTACCACCGGGCCGCTCAGCACAGGCGCCTGGCGGGCTGAGCAGGGTTCGGTGACCCGCACACCGAATGGGGTGGCTGGAGGGCGGTCGCGCCGCATAGGTTGGCACTCGCAGGACCAGAGTGCCAACTCGGGTCTTGCATGGCGTCTCTGGCGCCATGTCGTTGCTATCGCATCTATCCATGGCTGCTGTTTCCCTCAGCGTCTCCACGGTTAAGCCCCTCGGAGATCGCATTTTCATCAAAGTCTCTGCCTCAGACGAAAAAACCGCCGGCGGCATCCTTCTGCCCGACACCGCCCAGGAAAAGCCCCAGGTCGGGGAAGTGGTTCAAGTGGGTGCCGGCAAGCGCAATGACGACGGTTCCCGCCAGGCTCCGGAAGTGAGCATCGGCGATCAGGTGCTCTATAGCAAGTACGCCGGTACCGACATCAAGCTCGGCTCCGATGAATACGTGCTGCTGTCCGAGAAGGACATCCTCGCCGTCGTCAGCTGAATTCCAGCTCCACGCTGAGTGCTGTCGCGTGCTGACGCGCTGAACACTCCTTTCACTGTTCTTTCCTACGACCTTGCCTCCCATGGCCAAGCGCATCATCTACAACGAGCAAGCCCGTCGGGCGCTCGAAAAAGGCATCGACATCCTTGCCGAATCAGTGGCTGTCACCCTCGGTCCCAAGGGCCGCAATGTGGTGCTTGAGAAGAAATTTGGTGCCCCTCAGATCATCAACGACGGCGTCACGATCGCCAAGGAGATCGAGCTGGAGGATCACATCGAGAACACTGGTGTGGCCCTGATCCGTCAGGCCGCTTCCAAGACCAATGACGCTGCCGGTGACGGCACCACCACCGCCACCGTCCTGGCCCACGCCATGGTCAAGGCGGGTCTGCGCAACGTGGCCGCCGGCGCCAACGCCATCACCCTCAAGAAGGGCATCGACAAGGCCTCCGACTTCCTCGTCAAGAAGATCGAGGAGCACGCCAAGCCGATCTCCGACTCCAACGCCATCGCCCAGGTGGGCACCATCTCCGCCGGCAACGACGAAGAAGTCGGCCAGATGATCGCCGACGCCATGGACAAGGTGGGCAAGGAGGGGGTGATCTCCCTGGAAGAAGGCAAGTCGATGACCACCGAACTGGAGGTCACCGAGGGCATGCGCTTCGACAAGGGCTACATCTCGCCCTACTTCGCCACCGACACCGAGCGGATGGAAGCGGTGCTCGAAGAGCCCTACATCCTGCTCACCGACAAGAAGATCGGCCTGGTGCAGGACCTGGTGCCCGTGCTCGAGCAGATCGCCCGCACCGGCAAGCCGCTGCTGATCATCGCCGAGGACATCGAGAAGGAAGCCCTCGCCACCCTGGTGGTGAACCGCCTGCGTGGTGTGCTCAACGTGGCCGCCGTCAAAGCCCCCGGCTTCGGTGACCGCCGCAAGGCCATGCTCGAGGACATCGCCGTTCTCACCAACGGTCAGCTGATCACCGAGGACGCTGGCCTCAAGCTGGAGAACACCAAGCTGGAGATGCTGGGCACCTCCCGCCGCATCACCATCAACAAGGACACCACCACCATCGTGGCCGAAGGCAACGAGGTGGCGGTGAAGGCCCGCTGCGAGCAGATCCGCAAGCAGATGGACGAAACCGACTCCTCCTATGATAAGGAGAAGCTGCAGGAGCGTCTGGCCAAGCTGAGCGGTGGTGTGGCCGTGGTCAAGGTGGGCGCCGCCACCGAGACCGAGATGAAGGACAAGAAGCTGCGCCTCGAAGACGCCATCAACGCCACCAAGGCGGCTGTTGAGGAGGGCATCGTTCCCGGCGGTGGCACCACCTTGGCCCACCTGGCTCCCGCCCTCGAGGAGTGGGCCGCGGCCAACCTCTCAGGCGAAGAGCTGATCGGCGCCACCATCGTGGCTTCCGCCCTCACTGCTCCGCTCAAGCGGATCGCTGAGAATGCCGGCGCCAATGGCGCTGTGGTGGCCGAAAACGTGAAGAACAAGCCCTTCAACGAGGGCTACAACGCGGCCACCGGCGACTACGTGGATATGCTGGCCGCCGGCATCGTGGACCCCGCCAAGGTCACGCGCTCCGGTCTCCAGAATGCCGCCTCGATCGCCGGCATGGTGCTCACCACCGAGTGCATCGTGGCTGACCTGCCCGAGAAGAAGGAAGCAGCTCCCGCTGGCGGCGGTGGCATGGGCGGCGACTTCGACTACTGATTCGCCACTGCGTCATCCGGGCGGGATGCTGTCATCCCGCCTCCAGCAAGCGCCCCTCTAGGGGCGCTTTTTTTGGTCGCCCTTGCCGGCTGTCGGGCTGTGGCCCTGCCAGCTTTCTAGGGGCCGGAATGCACTGGAGGCGATTGCGGCGCGGGCTCGAGGGGCTGGATCACTGAGGGTTGGAACACCGGCGGCGGGGACTGGGCCGGCTCGGATGGCCCGGCAGATTGCTGGGACGGCCTTGATGGCTCTCGTGGTGTGGGAGTGGGAGCCTCAGGCTCAGGTTCGATGGACCTGTCGAGCAATTGCTGGTTGAGCTGCTCTCTGAGGGTTTGAATCTCCTTCTGATTCTGCAGCTCGCGCTGCCGCTGATTATCAACAAAACGGTAGACCGTGACAACAGTGAGGGCAATTGTGCCGATCGCCGCAAATGTGGAGATTGTTGCTTGAAACCTGCTCATCTTTCAGGATTGCCCTGATGACATTACTCTAGCTGTTGCCAGGTTGGCCGCCCTCATGCTCGCCTTCTGCTGCTGTAGCTGAACCCTCAACAGCGGCTCCAGCTGGTTGACGAACAGCCGCTGCCAGTACGCATCCGACATGTGCACGCAATCGTCCCCTGATCTGTTGCGGAGATAACGGGGCATGGTCACCAGGTCGCGATCCAGGGCGTCTGAGGCCTGGGGACAGAGAAGGATGCCGGCCTCCTGGCAGAACGCCTCCAGATGGGTCTGGAAGCGCCGTTTCACCGCCGTTGGCACCAAGCGGTAGTGCTCCATGCGGGCCTCGGGGTCGCGAATCAGGATCACGGGGGCCTCGGTGAGCTGGGGAAACAGGGCCAGGGGCTCATTGAACCAGCGAAACCGTTGGCCCTGACGGGTGATCCAGGGATGCAGGGGCAATCCCTCCAGGCTCAGCCGCAGCAGGGCCTCCGAGAGTGGAAGGCCATCCCGGAAGGCGAACCAGGGCTGAATCCACTGGCCGACGAAGATGATGGCGGCATAGAGGCTCAGATCACGCCGCTCTGTGGGCATGGTGCGATTGCCAAACACCGTGCTGCCTTCCACGCCGTAACGCCCACCCCTGGCACTCCAGTTGCGGTTGGCGGGGGCAGCGGTGATATAGAACTCGGCGCTGTAGTCGCGCAGCAGCCCTTCGTGCAGGCGGCGAATCGCTGAATTCTTGGTATTACCCAGGTGGGAGCCTCCGCACCAGAGGACCCGCTTCATGGGCCGAAGGCCTCCAGCAGGGCCTCTTCGCACTGCAGATCGCCGCTCCGCTGTCGCTGGTTGGTCTGCCGTTGGGCCCGTTGGCCCTGGCGCCGCACCCGGGAGGCGCTTTTGCCCCGCACTCTGGTAGGCATCGTCGCCCCTGGGCTGGTGTCAGCTCCCAGGCCATTGCGGTTGAGGGCCTCGGACCTGTGGGCTTCCAGGAAGGTGTCCATCGCCACGCTCACGCCCTGGCTGCGCACCGAGCGCAGATTGGCCTCGTAGAAGACACCGCGGGCCGCCTGGTTGGTGATGATCTCGTAGGAAGGGAAATAGTCGATGGCCTCAGAGCCGGCCGCCAGATCACCTGCCGCGGCCCGCAGCACGGCCTTGGAGTAGGTGGTGGCAGCGAGCACGTGGTCACCACTGGCTGTGGCCGTGAGCGGCACCGGCGACACGGTGAGCAGCATCTGAAAGGAACGGCCGCGCCGCAGGCTCAGCACCACCCGACGGAAGCTCTGCAGCGCCTGAATCACACTGGCGCAGCCGTAATTTCTGAAGGCATACCGTTGTGGCTCGAACTGGCCGGCGATCGTGCCCGGAGCGGTGGGGTACACCGTGTCCTGCAGCCCGCCGGGGCGCACCCAGGCTTCCGTGAGGCCGAGGGTGAAGATGAACAGATCCATGCGCTTGAACATCAGTCTCACCCGGGTGAGGTGATGGTGGCGATGTTCCCTCACGGCATCTGCACTGTCCAGGCCTTCAGGTTCGACGCCCGGCCGCTGGGCATCAAACCAGCGGCCGTCCCGCTCCCAGGCGGGTTCCTGGGGCTGAAAGCGGCCCCGTGCTTCCTGGGCCAGCTGGAGCAGCTGCTGGGCGGTGTAAATATTGCCGTAGCGGCAGGAATAAAGTGAGAAACCGAAACGCTGATGGTGTTCTTCCGCCAAGGAAAAGGGCGGTCTTTCCAGGTCGAGGACGTTGAAGCGATGCGCCCTCAGATGGCTGGTGATGTGCTGAGCAAAGCAGCTGCCGGCGGTCGCAATCTTGGTTTCTGGGCTGATCTTCCACTTGGGTTGATAGAGATCGCTCTGATCGAAGGGGGAGGCCTCCACCACCGCCTTGCGCCAGAAAGCCCTGCTCGGCAGGGCGCTGTAGGGACTCGTCACGGGCAATCAGCACGGTTTGCGTACAATCAGCTGGGCACGAAGCGCAGGGCGACACCGTTGTTGCAGTAGCGCTTGCCCGTGGGCCTGGGGCCGTCAGCGAAGACATGGCCCTGGTGGCCGCCGCAGCGACGGCAGTGGTATTCGGTGCGGGGCACGATCAGCTTGAAATCCTTCTTGGTGCCGATGGCGTTGGGCAGGGGGTCCCAGAAGCTCGGCCAGCCGGTGCCGCTGTCGTACTTGGTGCTGGAGCTGAACAGGGGCAGGTCGCAGCCGGCGCAGCTGTAGGTGCCCTGACGCTTTTCGTCATTGAGCGGGCTGGAGAAGGGGCGCTCGGTGCCCTCCTGGCGCAGCACCTTGAAGGCCTTGGGGCTCAGTCGCTTGCGCCACTCCGCTTCGCTCAGTTGCCAACTCGGGTCGTTGGCCTCTGCAGAGGCATCGGCCCGGCATCCTGTGGCCAGCAGACCGGCCAGGCCCGAGGCGACGCCGGTGAGCAGGTTGCGACGGGACATCGGCATCAGAGAGGGGAAGGCAAGGGGCGGGCTCAGGCCAGCCAGCCGGCACTCAGCACCACGGCCAGGGCCAGGAACAGCACCAGCAGGGTCCAGGTGACGCGGTTGAGGGTCTGTTCAGCGCTGCGGGCGCTGGTGAACATCGAGCCGCCGCTGGACGCCAGGCCACCCATGCCGTCGCCTTTGGGGCTGTGCAGGAGAATGGTCAGGATCAGGAGAATGCCGGTGGCGGCCCAGACCCAGGCCATCACGGAAGCAACCATTGCTGCGGGTGCGGTTGCCGCAGGCTAGACGCTCAGGGTCTGCGGCACCCGGTTCTCCGCCACGGTCACGGTGCTCGGCTCCACCAGGGAGGTGCCGGTCATCAGGCTTGGCTTGGGAAGCCCCAGGATCTCCAGCAGGGTGGGGGCAATGTCGGCCAGTCCGCCGTGCTCCCTCAGGGTCACGGCGTTGCCGTGGCCGGGCAGCTTGCGCCGCTCCCCCTCCACCAGGATCACCGGCACCGGGTTGGTGGTGTGAGCTGTCCAGGGGCGGCCATCGCTGCCCACCATCACCTCGGCATTGCCGTGGTCGGCGGTGATCAGCAGCGTGCCGCCCATGCGATTGGTGGCTTCCATCAGGCGGCCCACGCAGCGGTCCACGGTGCCGATCGCCTCGGTGGTGGCCTGGATCTGGCCGGTGTGTCCCACCATGTCGGGGTTGGCGTAGTTGATCACCACCAGGGCATAGATGCCCTTGCGGATCGCCGCCACGCAGCTCTCGGTGAGCTGTTCGGCCGACATGGCCGGGGACTGGTCGTAAGTGGCGACCCTGGGCGAAGGCACCAGGTGCCGGTCTTCCCCCGGGAAGGCCTGCTCAATCCCGCCATTCATGAAGTAGGTGACATGGGGGTATTTCTCCGTTTCTGCGGTTCGGAACTGGCGCAGGCCCGCCTCCGACACCGCCTGCCCCAGGAGGCCATCGAGGGATTCCGGTGGGAAGGCCACCTCAACCGGCAGGCCCCGCTCGTACTGGGTGAACGTGACCACCTGCAGCCTGGGGGGATCGGTGCGGGGGAAGCCCTCGAAGTCGCTGAGCACCAGAGCGCGGACCAGTTGCCGCACCCGGTCGGGACGGAAGTTGAAGCAGATCAGGCCGTCGCCGGACTTCAGATGGCCCTCGCTCAGCCGCACCGGCTCCAGGAATTCATCGCCCACGTCGGCCCCATGGGAGGCGGCGATGACCTCCGCCGCTGACTGACCCGTGGGCTCTCCGGGCTCGGTGTAGAGGCGATAGGCCCGCTCGGTGCGCTCCCAGCGGCTGTCGCGGTCCATGGCCCAGTACCGCCCGCAGGCGGTGGCGATGCGGCCGACCCCTGCCGCCGCGATCTGGGCCTCGACCATCGCCGCGTAGGTGAGGGCGCTGGTGGGGGCCGTGTCGCGGCCATCGGTGATCAGATGCACACACACATCGCTCAGACCCCGCCCGGCGGCCCACTGCAGCAGGCCCCCGAGGTGGCTGATGTGGCTGTGCACCCCGCCATCGGAGCAGAGGCCCAGCAGGTGCAGGGTGCCGCCGCTCTGGAGCAGGGAATCGGCCAGGGTGTTGAGGGCGCCGTTGCGGGCCAGGGAGCCATCGCGGACGGCCTGGGTGATACGCACCAGTTCCTGGCGGATGACCCGACCTGAGCCAATCGTGAGGTGGCCCACCTCGGAATTGCCCATCTGATCATCCGGCAAGCCCACGGCGCCGCCGCTGGCCTCGATCAGGGTGTGGGGATAGGCGTGCCAGAGGGCATCCATCACCGGTGTGTCGGCGAGGCGGATGGCGTTGTTGGTCTGCTCACGGCGGTGGCCCCAGCCGTCGAGGATGGCCAACACCACGGGAGCCACGGAGCCGGAGCCATCAGCTGAGCGCCCCTGCAGCCTGGAGGCCGACGCACCCTCCCTGGAACCCACGGCTGACTGCTGGGAGGGCTTTGCTGACACCCGGCTCACCTCACATGCTGGAAAGTGTCTTCGGGAGTCAACTTACAGCCCGTTTGTAACGGTCTTGCGTTGCTTCCATTCAGCGTCAGGTTTTGGTCACACTCCTGGCGATGGGCGGCCCTGCCAGTTCTCCGATAGCCGGGCTAGCTGGAGCCTCGCTCTGCCTACGATTCAGTCTGAGTGCCCTGGAGCTTTCTCTGCGCATGGCCAGGCTGGCACTTCTCTCCAGCGGTGAGCTGGCCCGCACCCTCGATCGGCTGGCCACCCAGGTGCTGGAGGCCGAGCCGGACGCTGAGGCGCTGCTGTTGCTGGGAATCCCCACCAGGGGCGTGGTCCTGGCCGAGGTGCTGGCCTCAAGGCTGGAGCAGCTCAGCGGCCAGTCCGTGGACCGGGGCGCCCTCGATCCCACCTTTCACCGGGACGACCTCGATCGGGTGGGCACCCGTCTGGTGCAGCCCACGGCCCTGCCGGTGGCCCTGGAGGGACGCCATGTGCTGTTGGTGGATGACGTGATCTTCACGGGCCGCACGGTGCGGGCTGCCCTGGAGGCGCTGCAGGCCTGGGGGCGCCCCAAACGGGTGAGCCTGCTGGTGATGGTGGACCGGGGGCACAGGGAAGTGCCGATCCAGCCCGACTTCTGCGGCCGCGTGGTGCCGACCAGCCGCCAGGAGTCGATTCAGCTCTGTCTGCGCGGCATCGACCCGGAAGAGGGTGTCTTTCTGATCCGCCCCTCAACCTGAGAGAGCGGGGACTGGACATGGGCCTGGCTCAGGCGGCTTCGAGCTCATCGGGGCGGAAGTGGGCCCTGAATTTTCCGAACACGACGATCACGGGCAGGGTGGGGCTGATCACCCGTCCTTTCCATTCGTTCAGCACGGTCTTCACTTCACCCTGCTGACCCTTCAGATCAAAGGCCTCGCCGCGGTGTTCGGGATGGTGATACACCACCACGCTCTGGCAGACCCTGACCTGATCCCCTGGCTGCATGAACGACCCGACACTCAAGGCCCCAATCTTGTCATGGCGCGCCTGAGCCTTCCTCAGCGCTGACAACCGCTCTCCGGCCCGGCCTCGACCACCTCGCCGCCGAGGGCCCGGCAGGCGGCCTCGAAGGCGGCCCATTCATCCATGCCGGCAGCGATGCGCTGCTGCACTTGTCGGTCCAGCTGCTCAAGGGGCACCGAGTGGGGCAGGGCGCCATGGCCATCCCGTTGGCGATCTGGACCGCGCAGGCTGCCGATGCCCACTTGGACCTCCTCCCTGACGGCCTCACTCTGCTGCTTCCACCAGGGATGGTCGATGCGGTTGAGGGCCTCAAGGGCCTCCCACCAGCGCTTCTCCTGACTCAGGCGCTGGGCCCGCTTCAGCTGCTGCTGGTTGCGGCTCCAGATCTCCCTGAGCCGGTTGCCCAGGGACCGCCGGTCGGGGCGCTCGTGCTCGCCCATGGGTTCGAGCAGGGCGAGGCTGCCCTCGAGATCGCCGGCTTCAAAGCGGGCCATGGCCCGATCCTGAAGGGCCACCTGCCAGGCGTCGAGGCGCTGGCGGTCCTCCGGCCGGGCCGCTTCGGAATTGACCAGCTGCAGCTGCAGCCGCAGGGCCTCGCCCCACTGCTCCTCCTCCCACAACTGGCCGGCTTGACGCCGGCGGCACTGGCCCTGCTCCTGAGCAGCGCCGCCGCCCAGCCAGCGCAGGGCCTGCAGCTGGGCGCCATAGCGCAGGCAGGCGTCCAGGTCGCCGCGTTCGGC
>NZ_JADEWP010000105.1:0-8810 GCF_015207535.1 Cyanobium sp. LEGE 06143
CCCCTAGGCGGCTGCCCGCACCGCCACCTCCACTACCCATCCTTCCCTCGGCCTCGGGTTGAATGCGCCCAGCTGCTCTTGAGCCCCCATGCCTGATGCCGTTGATGAAGCCCAGTGGTTCAAGGTGCTGCTGGCACTGCGCTGGCCCTGTGCCGTGGTGGCCTCCTCCGCCGTGCTTGGCGGGGTGCTCCTGCACGTGCTGAGCAAACCGATTCCGATCCGGATCGCCCTGCCCCCCGATCAGCCCCTGCCCGTGCGGGCCGAGGTGAAGGAGCTGGCCCAACCGATCCGGGTGGAGCAGCTCAATGAAGCGATTGAGATCAGGGCTCAGGAGGTGCTCACGGTGCGCGGTTCCGTGGGCATCGACACCAAGGCCCCCATTCCGATCAGCGGCGAACCGCGCGTGGTGGTGACCAACCCCGTGGAGGTGAAGGCGAGCGCGCCCCTGGCGGTGCAGGGCAACGTGGCTGTGAAGGCGGCTGAACCCCTGCCGGTTCAGGCCTCGGTGGATGTGAGTGCCTCCGAGCCATTGCCCGTTAAGGGTGCTGTGGAGGTGGACACTCCCAACCCGCTCCAGGTGACCACCGAGGTGACCCTCGACACCAATGAGGACCCGATCCAGGTGCAGGTGAAGGAGGGCCTGATGGGGATCTTCTGAACAGGTGAAGCCCCAGCCCTGCCCCGCCAAGGAAGCTGGAAGCCGGCTAACGGATTTGAACCGATGACCTTCGCTTTACAAAAGCGCTGCTCTACCGCTGAGCTAAGCCGGCATGGCGTCACGACCGGATGGCCTGACCAGGCTGAAGTTACACGGGGGCAGTGGCCATTCCGGGGTGGCCAGCCTCAGCTGCTGCTGAGGGCCCAGATCAGCAGCTGGGTGCGGCTGCGGCAGCCGCTCTTGGCCAGCAGGTGGGAGATGTGGCTCTCAACCGTGCGCACGCTCAGCACCAGGGCGGCGGCAATCTCCCGGTTGCTGTAGCCGCGGCATAGCAGGCCCAGTACCTTCGACTCAGCGGGGGTTGGCGGCGTCAGCTGTGCATTGAGGGAAACCATGGCCTGGCGCCATCCGGAGCTGTTGATGGCTCAGGATTGCCACAGGCCCGGCKGATCGCTCAGGAGGGCGTTTCGGCGCTCGGCACGGGGCTGTCGGTGGGGGATGGCAGGGGCACTGAGCGGGTGCCCTTGATCGGCAGATTGGCCACCAGCGCTGTGACCCGGTCTTCGGTTTCCAGGCTCACATCCCCTTCGCTCATGTCGATCTCCACGTAGCGGCTCACCACGTCGAGAATTTCACGCCGCATCTGCTGCAGCAGTTCCGGGTTGAGGTCGCTGCGGTCGTGGGCGAGCACGAGTTGGAGGCGCTGCCGTGCCGTGGGGGCACTGGCCGGTTCCCGACCCAGCAGCTTGTTTATCAGATCGCGCAGGGTCATCGGCTCAGAAGATCTTGGTTTGCATCAGGCGGCCGATCCGGGCCCTCAGACCCTGGCGTTCCTTGGCGGGGTCGATCAGCGGCACGTCTTCCCCCTGCAGGCGCCGGGCGATGTTGCTGTAGGCCCTGGCGGCCGGCGAGAGGTTGTCGCTGAGGGTGAGCGGCTCGCCCCGGTTGGTGGACACGATCACCTGTTCGTCCTCCAGCACCAGCCCCAGCAGCGGCAGGGCCAGGATGTCGGTCACGTCGTCCACCGCCAGCATCTCCTGGCTGGCCATCATCTTCGGCCGCACCCGGTTGAGCACCAGTTGGGTGGGCTTGACGCCCTCGGAGTTGAGCAGGCCGATCACGCGGTCGGCGTCCCGCACCGCCGACACCTCCGGCGTGGTGATCACGATGGCCTCCCGGGCAGCGGCCATGGCGTTGCGGAAGCCACCTTCGATGCCAGCCGGGGCGTCGATCAGCACGTAGTCGGCGGTCTCGCCCACCATGGCGCCGATCGCCTGCATGTCTTCGGGCTTGAGCCACTCGAGCATGCGGGGATCGCCGGCCGGCAGCAGGGCCAGGTTCGGCTGCAGCTTGTGCTTCACCAGGGCCTGCTCCAGTCGGCAGCGCTCGGAGAGCACGTCCTGGGCGGTGTAGATGATCCGGTTTTCGAGACCGAGCAGCAGATCCAGGTTGCGCAGGCCGAAATCGGCATCGAGCACCGCTGTCCTGGCACCGAGCTTGGCCAGGGCAATGCCGAGGTTGGCGGTGAGGGTGGTTTTGCCCACTCCCCCCTTGCCGGAGCAGATCAGGATGAAGCGAGTCGACGCAGCTGGCACGGCAGTGGCTGAGATCGAGGCAGGCTAAGGCCAAAGACGCCTTTCACCCGAAGCTCGCCCTCCGGAATCCAACGCCTTCAGGGTTCAGGCGTTCAGGGGCCACTGGGGTGGCGCCGGCTCGAGCCGGATCACGCCCCCCACCAGCCGGGCCTGCTCGGCCTGTCCCTCCGGGGGGGGCTCCTCGGGCCCCCGGGCCACGGCGCCGGCGATGCGCAGCTGCAGGGGCCGCAGCTGCAGGGCCACGATCCTGGCGCCCCCATCGCCGCCCGTTCCGGCATGGGCCAGGCCGCGCAGGCGGCCCCACACGAGCACGTGGCCGCCGGCACTGAGCCGGGCCCCGGGGTTCACATCCCCCAGCACAAGAAGAGAACCTGCTGCCTGCAGGTGATCGCCGGAGCGCACGGTGCCGCGGTGCACCACCAGTTCGCCTGCCCGTCCCCCGGGCATGGGGCTGTCCGGGCTGGAGCTGCTGGCCGCGCCAGGCCAGGGCGGCCGGGCCTCGAGCCCCAGTGCGGCCGCAGCCACCAGGGTGTGAGGGTTGGTGCACTGCACGTTCTCCAGCCACAGATCGTGCTGGAGCAGCAGCTCCTGGAGGGCCCGCAGTCCCCGCGCCGTGAGCGGCCAGCCATTGGCCTCGAGTCCTACGGGGCCAGGCCTGGGCGGCCCCTGGAGCAACCCCGCGCTCTCGAGGGCCCGCACCGCCAGCTCCTGAGGCGAGGCCGCTTGCCCGCTCGGCGGCAACACCAGCCGGTGGCTGCCGCCCCCTGAGCTGCCGGGAAGGAACAGGGCGCCGAGGGCCGGAGCGCTCATCAGGAGTCGAGGAACCGGCGTAACTTAGGCGCCACCTCGGCAGGGTGGATCAGCCAGGCCAGCTGCACCGGCTCGCTGAGGCTGTGCACCAGGGGCGAGCGCTGCTCCAGGGCCTGCAGCGTGCGGCCATCCCACAGCCGCAGCCCGCCGGCATAGGGGTGGTAGCCGCGGGTCTGGCGCTGCTCCAGGGCGCAGCAGCCATCAGGATCGAAGCCCGCTTGGCTGGCCAGCGTTCTGGCCTGGGCCAGCAGTTCCAGCTGGCTGCCCCGGTCCCGGCTGGCCACATCGGTGGCCTTCAGCAGCCGCCGCTCCAGCAGCCGCCGGCAGGGGTCGGCCAGCTCCTTGGCTCCCTCCTCCAGCCAGCGCTCCAGGTGGTAGCCGGTGCGGATGTCGTCGTTGGCCAGAAAGGAGGCGAGATCGAGGCTGCCCCGCTCCCACAGCCAGCGGCCCATCACGGCATCGGCCCACACCCGCCCCGGACCCAGCTGGCGGGCCACGCTGATCAGCCGCCGCAGCAGCCAGTTGCACACCACGTTGAGCCGGTGGTTGTAGACGCTGCGGTACATCAGGTTGCGCACCACCAGGTAGTGCTCCACGGCCATCAATCCCTTCGGCTGCACGGCCAGGGCGCCGTCCGGGGCCAGGGTGAGGGCCGCCAGGATCCGTTGCAGATCGAGGCGCCCGTAGCTGGCTCCCGTGCTGTAGCCGTCGCGCTGCAGGTAGTCGAGCCGGTCGCAGTCGAGCTGGCTGCTCACCAGGGCCTTGATGGCCTGCACCGGGTAGCGGCCATGCTCCAGCAGGTCGGCCACGGCATCGGCGCAACCCTCGGCATGGCTCTCCAGCAGGCCGCGCAGCTGCGGGTGCTCCCGCACCAGCCGCCCTGACCAGGCCTCGTGGTTGAGTCCATACATCTCCTCGCCGGAGTGGCTCAGCGGGCCATGGCCCACGTCATGCAACAGGGCGGCTGCGTAGAGCACCCCCCGGTGCTCCAGCAGCTCGGGGTGATGGGGGGCCAGCTGGGCCAGGGCCAGTCGCGCCAGGTGGAGCACCCCGAGCGAGTGGGTGAAGCGGCTGAACTCAGCACCATGGAAGGTGAGATAGGCCGGCCCCAGCTGCCGGATCCGCCGCAGTCGTTGAAAGGGGGCTGTGTCGATCAGGGAGATGGCGAGGGCCTCGGCGGGGTCGCTGCGCTCCAGCCGGATCGCCCCATGCAGAGGATCGTGGTAGGTGCGGCCGCTCATGCCGGGGCCTGGGCCGGGGTGAGTTGCTTCAGCAGCAGGTCGGAGGCCTGATCGAGCCAGGCGTCGCTATCGCCGCCGGGGTTGAGGGGCTCAGGCGGAGCCAGGGGATCGTCGGGTTCGATGCCCTGGTTCTGAATGTCGCGGCCACTGGGGGTGAGGTAGCGCGCCACGGTCACCGCCAGGCCGCTGCTGTCCCCGAGGGAGAGCAGGCTCTGAATCAGGCCCTTGCCGAAGGTGCGGCTGCCGGCCAGTTCGCTGCGGCCGTTGTCCTGCAGGGCTCCGGCCAGGATCTCGCTGGCGCTGGCGGTGCCGCCGTTTACCAGGGTGATCATCGGGCCGTCGAAGAGTTCGCCAGGGCCTGAGCGCACGGGCGAGCTCAGCCCGTTGCGGTCTTCCGTCTCCACGATCGGGCGGCTGTCGAGCAGTTGGTTGGCCACGGCCAGGCCGGCGCTCACCAGCCCGCCGGAGTTGTTGCGCAGGTCGAGGATCAGCCCTTCGATGTCCTGGTCCACCAGGTCGGTGAGGGCCTGGTGCACCTGCTCGGGCACCGGCTCGGCGAACTGGGTGATGCGCAGATAGCCCACCGTGTGCCCCTCCAGCCGCAGGCGCCGGCTGCGCACCGGCCGCAGGTTCACCTGCCGCCGCTCCAGCGCCACTTCCTGGGGTTGCCCCTCCCGCGCCACCTGCAGCAACACCTGGCTGCCGGCGGAGCCCCTCAGGGCCGCGGCGGTGCCCTCCAGCCCGAGGCTCGCCGTGGGCTGGCCATCCACCGCCAGCAGTTCCATGCCACTGGCCAAGGCCGCCTCGGCGGCGGGGGAATCGTCGAGGGGGGCGATCACCACCACCCGCTGGTCGCCGTCCCGCAGGCCGATCTGGAGGCCCACGCCGGTCACGCTGCCCTGGGTGCTGGAGCGCAGATTGGCGTAGTCCTCCGGGCGCAGCAGACGGGTGTAGGGGTCCCCTAGGGGCGCCAGCATGGCCTCGATCGCTGCATAGGCATCGTCGGAGCTCACGATCGAGCGCTCCAGCGCTTTCTGGCGCAGCCGGCGCCAGCGCACCGCCTCAAAGCGCTGGGGCTCAACGTAGCTCTGGTTCACGAGCCGCCAGGCCTCCACCACCAGCTGCTGGGCGTCGCTGAGGGCGATGGCCGGGGCCGGGGCCCAGAGCAGGCTGGCGCTCAGCAGCCAGGCCAGCAGGGTGCTCCAGACCAGGGGCCTTGCGGCTGCGGAAGGCGACCTTGACAACGGGCCAGCGGCCTGTCCCCCCCGCTGGGGATCGGCTGGCAGCACCGGCAGGCGTTCAGCGGTCACGGACTCTCGATGGCGGTGCGTAGACTCTCGCAACCCAACCTCCCAGCTGCATGGCGAACACTCCTGCTGGAAAGTCGTCCCCGGTCTACGACTGGTTCGAGGAGCGTCTTGAAATTCAGGCGATCGCCGACGACATCTCGGCAAAGTACGTGCCACCGCACGTCAACATTTTTTACTGCTTGGGCGGCATCACCCTGGTGTGCTTCCTGATCCAGTTCGCGACGGGCTTCGCGATGACGTTTTATTACAAGCCCACCGTGGCTGAGGCCTACGCCTCGGTGCAGTACCTCATGAGCGATGTCAGCTTCGGCTGGCTGATCCGCTCGGTGCACCGCTGGAGTGCCTCGATGATGGTTCTGATGCTGATCCTGCACGTGTTCCGCGTCTACCTCACCGGCGGCTTCAAACGGCCCCGCGAGCTCACCTGGGTCACCGGCGTGACCATGGCCGTGATCACCGTCTCCTTCGGCGTCACCGGCTATTCCCTTCCCTGGGATCAGGTCGGCTACTGGGCCGTCAAGATCGTGAGCGGCGTTCCTGCGGCCGTGCCTGTCGTCGGCGACTTCATGGTTGAGCTGCTGCGTGGTGGTGAGTCCGTGGGCCAGTCCACCCTCACCCGCTTCTACAGCCTGCATACCTTCGTGATGCCCTGGCTGCTGGCGGTGTTCATGCTGATGCACTTCCTGATGATCCGCAAGCAGGGCATCTCCGGCCCGTTGTGACCCTTCGAGACAGCTTGTCTCGCCTGCCTGCCCGGCACCCCTAGCCTCCCCAAACATCAGCGATCCCTGCGAGCGGCACCAGCCATGCACATCCTCAAGAAACCAGATCTCACCGACCCCGCCCTTCGCGCCAAGCTCGCCAAGGGCATGGGTCACAACTACTACGGTGAGCCCGCCTGGCCAAACGATCTCCTCTACATGTTTCCGGTGGTGATCCTCGGAACCATCGGCTGCATCGTGGGGCTGTCGGTGCTTGACCCCGCCATGCTCGCGGACAAGGCCGATCCCTTTGCCACGCCTCTGGAAATCCTGCCTGAGTGGTACCTATACCCGGTGTTCCAGATCCTGCGGGTGGTGCCCAACAAGCTGCTCGGCATTGCCCTGCAGACGATGATCCCCCTGGGCCTGATGTTGATCCCCTTCATCGAGAGCTTCAACAAGTTCCAGAACCCCTTCCGTCGCCCCGTGGCCATGGCCGTCTTCCTGTTCGGCACGGCTTTCACCATCTACCTGGGCATCGGTGCGGCCCTGCCGATCGACAAGTCCCTCACGCTTGGTCTGTTCTGAACCTCAGCGGGTTCTGAATGTCGTTCTCGACAAAGCCTTCGCCCCGTTCAGCTTCTCAGCCGCGACCTGGATCGCGGCTTTTTGCTGGCCATGCTCATCCCTGCCGATGCAGACCGGGCTCCAGATCCAGCAGGGTCACATCCTGGGGTTTGACACGCAGGATGTGGTGCAGGAGCAGGAATCCCACGATCGTCCAGGTCTGGTAGGTGCGGGCCTGCTGGCCTACCCAGGTGCCGGTGGGCCCATCGAAGTATTCAGCCCACTGCTGGCGCGGCAGCTGGTTCAGCTGGCTCCAGTAGCACTCCTCCAGCATGGCCGTCATCTGGCCCATCAGCAGCACATCGGCTTCCGGATGGCGCTCCCCGTGCAGCAGGATCGCGCCTCCCAGGAACCACAGCAGGCAGGGCCAATGCCCCCCGTTGTGGTAGCTCCAGGGCCAGTTCTTGGGGTCTGATCCGGTCTTGTTGCGCCACTCATCGGCCTCCATCGGCGGATGGCAGATGCGCATCGGCATCTGGGCCATCAGATCGGCGCGGTTGTGCAGCACCAGCCGGAACAGGGCCCGTTGCTGTGGTGCCGTGAGCAGGCCGAACATGCAGGCCAGGGAGTTGCCGAGGCTGTAGAAGCGGAAGTCCGGCCGGCCGGTGCGGATGTTGCCGATCAGGTAGCCGCCACGGTTCTCGAGCCAGTCCTGGAGCCAGGGGGGGATCACCTGGGGCTGCACGTTGAATTCGTTTTCGTGCTGATGATCGCCGTACTGCTCCGTGGGGCGACGGCGCAGCACCTGCATGGTCTTGCTGGTCACCCAGTAGTGCTTCAACAGGAAGGAGCGCAGATCGTGTTGCCACTGCCGCGTCAGTTCCAGCCGCTGGTCCAGCAGCCGGCTCGTGGAACTCGTCTTGGCCAGCTCCATCAGGTTGCAGCAGCTGCGCAGGCAGCCGAACAACAGCACCTCCACCTCCAGCGGGGCACCCCAGACGTCCATGGGACGGTCAATCATGAAGGCGCAGTCCGGCACGAACAGCACCGGGTTGCCCTCAAAGCTCGGATGCAGCACCAGGTCGAGCAGCAGCTGTACGCCGCGCTGCACCCGCTGGCTCGTGGCGAACTCCACGTCGCGGCTGCGCTTCACATAGAGCCAGCACAGCACGGGCCACCAGAGGCTGGCGTCCACGGAGGTGATGCGTCCGATCGAGCGCTGGCCATAATCCGCCAGCACCTTCCCCTCTGTTTCCACGAAGCTGGTGGGGAAGACGCCTCGGGTCTGGTAACGGGTGCTCTGCAGGTCGAGGCAGACGCTGAGGAAATTGCGCACGATTTCGTAGCGCCCCTGCAACAGCAGGTACACCATCACCGGCACGTTGTCGCGCAGGAACACTTCGCCGTAGTTGGCTTCGGTGGCCTTGCGCGGATGCTCCAGGGCTGCAACCGATCCCACCAGCTCGCCGCCCACGCGCACAAGGGTGCGCTCGAAGTGGTCGCGGGCCCGGCTCACCACCGCTTCCTCCCGGGAACTGGGACGGACGCGGAGGCGTTCCTGACTGGATTGGGGGGGCATCCAACTGGTGGCGTGGTCCGGAGGCCGGCGTCCTGACCTTAAGCACCGTGGTGGTGTTGGTCAGCCTTTCGACGCGTTTCCGCAGATCGCCGCCCAGGCCCTGGGCTTGGTCAGCCCAACGCTCGGTGGGGGTGTCGCTTTGCAGGGCAGCAGCGCTTGACAGCCTCGGGAGCCCGCATGGTATGTTCATGTGCTACACGCCTGAAGCGGAAGCTGAAGCGGGCAGGCTTACAGAGATGGAAGAGCGCCTGCGAGAGCGGCCCTTCGGTGCTGTAGGTTTCTTTGGTCGCTGCGAGGCGACAGCCACCGAGAGCTTCTGGAAACGGGAGTGGAGGTAGCAGAACCTGGA
>NZ_JADEWP010000107.1:0-8730 GCF_015207535.1 Cyanobium sp. LEGE 06143
GCGCTGAGCCGCAGCGCCTGCAGGAGTGGGAGCAGCGCCATCCCGAACAGGCCGCACGCCTGGACGCCCTGCTGAAGCTGGAGCGCATCCTGCGCGGCCGGCTGCTGCCGGTGCCGCCCATGCGCGGCGACTGGCAGCGGGGGTCATTTCAGCTCGGCAGCAGCCTCGACGACCAGCCCCTGCACGATCTGCTCCAGGGCCTCGGCAGCTGGCGTTCGCTGCTGCCACGCCTGGCCTGCGAGTCGGTGCTGAAGGTGTTCCTCAATCAGGGGGCCACGGCCCTGGTGCTGCGGGCCAATCAAGTGGGCGGGCATAACCCTCGCATTGCGCCGGTGGCACCGTTCAGCCTGGGGTGCTGACCAGCCAGTCCACCAGCCATCGGTAGCGAAAGGAACATTGCGTTAACGGGTCCGCATAAGCTGCCAGGGCAATAAAGCTTCTGCCTCAAAGGCCTGCTTTGGCAAGGAATCGACTTTGCCGGCAGAACATGGCGAGGAGCTTATGCTGGCAAGAGGGCTCACCTGCAGGTGGATAACGGACCCATCCATTGAGCGTTAGACACCACTAGGAATCTCCAATGGACAAGCGTTATCAAGTCTTTGTAAGCTCAACGTTTATAGATCTCCAAGAGGAGAGGCGGCAAGTCATTCAAACCGTCATGGAGCTGGATTGCTTCCCAGCGGGGATGGAGCTGTTTCCTGCAGCGGACGAAGAACAATGGGATTTCATTCGAAAAGTTATTGACGACTGCGACTACTATATCCTCATTCTTGGTGGAAGATACGGGTCGCTAACAGATGAAGGCATAAGCTATACCGGGAAGGAATATGATTATGCTGTTGAACAAGGTCTTCCTGTATTAGGATTTCTCCATGAGAATCCTGATGAGATCCCACTTGCACGATCTGAGATTGACCCGGAAACTCGTCAGAAGCTGGCTCAATTCCGCTCCAAAGTCGCGAGTGGTCGTCTCGTACGTTTTTGGAAGACTGCTGATTCTCTTCCCGGCTTAGTAGCACTAAGTCTTAATAGGACAATAAAGACGTATCCTAGAAATGGATGGCTAAAGGCAACGGCTTTTCCTTCAGCAGAGACACTAGCCGAACTCAATGATTTACGAAAGAGGTTGGCTCAAGCGCAATCCGAGCTAGAAGAGGCACGAAAAGCAGTCTCACATACACAAAGCATTACTGATCTTGCTCCACTAGACAAATCATTTACTGTCAAGGGCGAGTACTATACCCAAAATGGTAAGTCGAGTTGGTCGACCCGTCTCACTTGGCTGGAGCTGTTTACAATAATAGCGCCAACCCTGCTGATCGCCACCGCTGATGGCAAAGTCAGTTTCCATCTTGCTGAACTCCTCCTTGCACGTACAGGGAAAAAAGGCAGAACAGCGTCTATTGATGACTCAGTATTCGACACTATCAAGGTTCAGTTTCTTGCACATGGACTCATCGTTGTTCAAACACTGAATCTCAAGGGCGGTGGAGTGGCGCTTTTCTGGGGGCTAACCAAGTATGGACATAGTGTCATGCTTCAGGAGAGAAGCGTGAAACAAAATAGCCAAGATTCCGAGAGTGAGACAGGGGTCTAACATCAAGATTCAGAAGACGGGTGCGGAGGTGGCCGTCTCTTCATAGGCTGCATCCCGCTTCTGATCTTGGCGTTAAAACAGGAAAGTCATGAAGAAATTTCACATCGCCATCTCTACAAACAGAATAGAAGAAACTATTGCCGACTATTCTTCTCGCCTGGGGATTCAGCCATGCTCAACCATTCCTGGCGAATACGCACTGTGGCGAACGGAGTCTTTAAATGTTTCTGTACGAAAAGACCATGATCACGAGGCAGGAACTTTATGACATTTGGGCTGGGAAGACTCTACGGCACTCGAATTCTCGAAGGATACCGACGTGAACGGTATTACCTGGGAACGCTTTAGTGCACAACATCAGGCCCATGAAATCAATGATCTATGGCCAGCTGCAAACTATCAGCCCTGAACTCTAAATCAACAGATTCACGGCACCTGATTGTTTTGCTGTTCCACAGCTCAATAACGGCATGGGAACCGGGCCGGGCGTCAGAAAGACTCTTCAGGTGATCAACCATGTCATGGCCCTCCAGTGCCGTGGCAAGAGTGCCGGGTAGACCATTCCATCGCTCAGGGCTAAGGTTCGCCATGAACGATTTTCGATCCCATGCGCTCCTCCCTGTTTGCTTCTGCCTGCCTGCTCGCCCTCGCCACCACCGCATGCCAACAGCAGGACATGACCGCCCGCAAGGAGAAGACCGAAGCCAAGATCTGCGCCCAGCTCACTGAGGTCAGCCAGGCCCTCACCACCGTGGATGAGCTCACCCCCGCCTCCACGGTGGGAGAGGCCAAGGAGGCTGAAGGGGCCCTGGGTACAGCCATCACCAACCTTGAAGCCTCGGAGCAGAAGCTTGAGGAGCTGCGCACCAAAGCCTTTCAAGAGCAGCTGAAGACCTTCCGTTCCGAGGTGGCCCAAGTGGCCAGCAGCAAGGACACCACCCTCGAGGAGGCGGCCGCCCAGCTCAAGGCCAAGGCCCAGCCGGTGATGGCGGCGCGGGCTGAACTCTCGCGCGCTGTGGAGTGCGAGGAACCCGGCCAGCCCTGAGGTGAGGCGTCCTACCCAGGGCTGGAGCGCGATCGCTGGATCCTGTTAGCGTTGAATTAGGGCCTTTGCGCCCCTTGGTTCCTGCAGCACAACAGACAGCATGAAACGCATCGCGATCGGCACCCTCACAACCGCCAGCATCAGCGCCGCGGCGGCGCTGATGCTGGCCCTGCCCGCCCAGGCCAATCAGCCCAACATGAAGGCTGCACTGTCGAGCCTCAATGAGGCCAAGCAGAGCCTGGAGAAAGCCAGTTCGGGCAAAGGCGGCCACCGTGTGAAGGCCATTGAGTTAATCGATGAGGCCATCGAACAAGTGAAAAAAGGCATCAAAGCTGGCCGGATGTAGGCGCTGGTCAGCGCATCGAGCCTGACCTCTGGGCTCACGTCAGGCTTCCGGGGCTTTGTCAAGAAGCCGGCGAAGCTGATCGGCCATGGTCTGGCCCGGCAGATCGGCCGTCACGATTTCGATCCGCTCAGCCGAGTCGACGCCCAGATTCAGCTCCACAGCGCGTTGAATCTGCTCCAGATCCCAGATCGAGCCACGAGACAGCGCGGCTGTGGTACCCATCAGGCGCAGAAGTGCGATCCCCACCACATCCACCGCCACCCGATCCGTGCCGGCAAGAATCACGTTGGGCCTGGCGATTGTGCCCCTGTGAGGGCCACCGTCGACGAAAGCTTCCACCGCATCGAGAAGCACCAGAGCTGGCGTGCAGGCCTGGTTCACCTAAGCGATCATGCGCCGCTGATGGGGAGAGGAGTGGAGGTCGGCCATGTAGTTGTGGGAATCTCCGGGCACGGTTTTCGCCACCAGTCCCACCGTGTTCTTCAGGGACAGGGTGAACTGCCCTCCGAAGCGATGGGTCTTGAGGCAGCAGGTGTTCACCACGGCGCCGGCGTCGAGAGCCGGGCGGGCAAAGGCGTACCCCCGGGGCCAGTGGGTGCCCTCAGCGGCAACATGCCTCCATTGGTCGCGTTCCAGGTCATCAAGCACCAGGGCCTCCAGCAGGATCGGGTCGGTGGCAGCCGGCGCTGGATCCGCCGTGTTGAAATTCGGCTTGAGGAACACGCTGTTGCCCTCCAGCCCTGGGGGCTGCAGCAAGTCAAGTGCCTGATGGGTTCCCGCCGCCCGGTCGTCAGTGTGAATCAGCACCACCCGGCTCACCCCTGAGCTGGGTCGCGGCGGCCTCGGAGGGAGGACTGGATTGTCAGGCCACCGAGAGTGCCGCGCTGCCGGTGGCCAAGCCAACGAGCTTGAGGAGCTGGCGTCTCGGATTCGCGGCCCAAGTGCTGGCCACGGCAGAAACCCAACCCAATGAGAGACGTTCCTGGCCAGGTTGCGCGATCCTCAGACGGATCGGCAGGGCATGGGGAGCGTGTGGATCAATCTGGCCGTGCTGTTGGCCGGCGTGTTGCTGCTGCTGGGCATTGCCTCCAGCAAGTTCTCTGCCCGGCTGGGGATGCCGGTGCTGGTGCTCTTCCTCGCGGTGGGGATGCTGGCCGGATCAGAAGGGATCGGCCGCATCCCCTTCGAGAACTACGACCTGGCCAACAGCATCGGCAGCGTCGCCCTCGCCCTGATCCTGTTCGACGGCGGCCTGCGCACGTCCCTGGCCTCAGTGCGACGGGTATGGCGGCCGGCCCTGGCGCTCTCCACCCTCGGCGTGTTGCTCACCTCCGTGCTCACGGGTGTTGCGGCGGCCTGGGTGCTGAAGCTCCCCATCCTGCAGGGGCTACTGCTGGGCAGCATCGTCGGCTCCACCGATGCTGCCGCCGTGTTCTCGGTGCTGCGCAGCAGCGGCCTGAAGCTGCCTGAGCGGCTCATCTCCACCCTTGAGGTGGAGAGCGGCTCCAACGATCCCATGGCGATCTTCCTCACACTGGGCCTGATCGGGGTGATCACCGGCAGCACCAGCTCTGGCCAGGAACTGGCCCTTCTGTTTCTCGCCCAGTTCGGCGTGGGAAGCATCGCTGGAGTTGGCGTGGGCCGCCTGGCCACCTGGGTGATCAATCGCATCAACCTCGACTACCCAGGCCTCTATCCCCTCCTGGCTCTCGCCTTCGGCCTGGTGGCTTTCGGCCTGGCGGCCGTGCTGGGGGGCAGCGGCTTCCTGGCGGTTTACGTCGCCGGAATCGTGCTCGGCAGCAGCTCGCTGGTGTTTCGGCGGGGAATCTTCTCCTTCCACGACGCCACGGCCTGGCTGGGGCAGATCGTGTTGTTCGTGATGCTGGGGCTGCTCAGCTTTCCCAGCCGCCTGCTGGCGGTGGCCTGGGACGGTCTATTGATTGCCCTGGTGCTGATCCTGGTGGCACGGCCGCTCGCGGTCTGTGTGGCGGCCTGGCCGTTTCGCTTCCGGCGGCGGGAACTCACCTTCCTCTCCTGGGTGGGCCTCAAGGGGGCCGTGCCGATCACCCTGGCCACCTTCCCCTTGATGGCCGGTGTTCCCCAGAGCCAGCTGATCTTCAACGCGGTGTTCTTCGTGGTGCTGCTCTCGGCGATCACCCAGGGCTGGTCGCTGCCGCTGGTGGCGCGATGGCTGCAGATCGGCCGGCCCGCTGATCCCACGCCGGCCCTGTCGGTGGAGATCAACGCCCTGCGCAAGGTCGATGGTGAGATCGTCGACTACACCGTCAAAGCCAAGGCACAGGTGGCCGGCCAGCGCCTGCGCGAACTGGCCCTGCCCGATGGCGTGCTCGTCACCCTGATCCTGCGGGGCCGGGAGGTGGTCATGCCCCGCGGCAGCACGGCCCTGGAACCCGGCGACCATGTCTTCGTGGCCATGCGCACCAAGCTGCAGCCCTTGATTGATCGCCTGTTCGATCCCGACCCGGAAGCACCCGCGTTGCCTGTAGAACAGCTACTGATGTTCAATGCGGCGACAACACTCGCGCAGCTGCATCGTTTTTTCGGCTTGCCTCTGCCGCTAGAGATCAGTCCTCGTACTGCGGCACAGAAGCTTGGCCAGCTCCTCGCCGAGGCTCCGCCGCCAGGGAGGCTACGCCTTGGGCCGCTGGGCCTTCAGGCGGGAGTGGATTCAGACCATGTGGCGGTGCGCTGCCTTGCCGATGGCGTTGCAATCGCTGCTCAGCCTGGTGCTGTTGCAGATGAGCTGGCTCCTCGCAACCCCCCTTGAGCGGCTGAGCACAGCCCTGCGGCTGAAGTCAGATTGCGTCGTGTTCGCTACCGTTTGAGTGAACCATCGACGAGGAGGTTCCCCATGATCGAATGCATGAGCGGGCTGCCTGAAGGCACCCTCGGTTTTTCCTTCCAGGGGAAGATCAGCGCGGACGATTATGACCACGTGCTCACCCCAGCTCTGGATGCCGCCCTGGCGCAGCACGATCGCCTCAAGCTGCTCGCCCAGCTTGGTCCCAGCTTTGAGGGTTACGACCTGGGCCCCGCCTGGGCGGACGGCCGGGAGGCCTTACGGCACTGGGATGGCTTTGAGCGGCTGGCTTTGTTGTCCGATTTGGCCTGGGTGCGCACAGCCGTGGCGGCCTTCAGCCTGGTGATGCCCTGCCCCGTGCGTGTCTTCGCCAACGCGTCTGTTGAGGAGGCCCGCCGTTGGTTATCGGAATCGCTGGGCACGATGCATCTGGAGCGTCACGGCGATGTGATCCAGGTGCAGCTCATCGGCACGCTGGAGAGTTCTGTCTATGACCGGGTCGAAGCCAACATCGATGCTGAACTTCAGGGGCTCGATGGGGTGCGACTGCTGTTGGATCTGCGCCAATTCGATGGCTGGGCCGGCCTCGGTGCCTTGGGGCGTCACCTGGCTCTGATCCGGGACCATCGACGGGCCGTCCGGCGGGTGGTGGTGGTGGGCAACCAGGCCTGGCAGGCCCTGGCGGAAAAGCTGGTCAAGCAATTCGTCAACGCTGAAACGCGTTTCTTCGAGGGTGCTGACTATGCCCTGGCTGAAACATGGATACGGCAATGACTAGGGCTGGAGCCTGACTGCATCGTTCCAAGTCTTTCCTGTTGCAGAAACGGGCCAACGAAATCCCAGGGTCGGCTCAAGGCCCCCCGGCTTCGTCGTTGCCGCCGCTGCCGCTCCAGGCGATGTGGGCCAGCTCCGCCAGGGGCCGCTGCCAGCTGGCCAGGTCGTTGCGGTTCAAGCGGTTCAGGTGGTTGTGGCCGCAGGCCCGCGCCATCACCTGCATCAGCGCCACCGTGGCCCGCAGGAAGCGATCCAGCCGCTGGGCGGCAGGTTCCACCTGCAGGCGGCGGCGCAGCTCGGGATCCTGGCTGGCCACCCCCGTGGGGCAGCGATTGGTGTGGCAGATCCGGGAGCCGACGCAGCCGATCGCCTGGATCGCGGCATTGGCCAGGGCGATCCCGTCGGCCCCGAGGGCCAGGGCCTTGACGCAGTCGGCTGGGGTGCGCAGGCCACCGGTGATGATCAGGCTCACCTCGCCACTGGCCCCACAGCGGTSGAGATGGGCCCTGGCCCGGGCCAGGGCGGCAATGGTGGGCACAGCGATGTGATCCCGCAGCAGTTGCGGGGACGCACCGGTGCCGCCACCGCGGCCATCGAGAATCAGATAGTCGGCCCCGGCCTCGAGGGCAAAATCGAGATCCTGTTCAATGTGCTGGGCGCTGAGCTTGAAGCCCACAGGGATCCCGCCGCTGAGCTCCCGCACCCGATCGCCGAAACGGCGAAAATCAGCCGGGGTGCACAGGTCCTCGAAGCGCGCCGGAGAACAGGAGGATTCACCTGCGGGGATGCCACGCACCTCGGCGATGCGCTCGGTGACCTTGGCGCCGGGCAGATGACCGCCCGTGCCGGTCTTGGCCGCCTGGCCGGCCTTGAAGTGAAAGGCCTGCACCTGGGAGAGAAGATCCTCGCGATAGCCGAACATGGCCGGCGCGAGCTCGTAGAGGTAGCGGTGGTTGGCGGCCTGTTCTTGCGGCAGCATTCCGCCTTCGCCGGAGCAGATGCCCGTGCCGGCACGCTCCGCGCCCGTGGCGAGAGCCCGCTTGGCCTCCTCGGAGAGGGCACCGAAGCTCATGTCCGACACCAGCAGAGGAATCTCCAGCCGCAACGGGCGCCGGGCGCTCGGGCCGATCACCAGCTCGGTGCCCACCGGGGCGGCTTCGGCCAGGGGACGTTGCGCCAGCTGGGCCGTGAGGATCTGGATGTCGTCCCAGAGGGGCAGCCGGGAGCGGGGCACCCCCATCGACACCACCGGCCCCTGGGCCCCCAGCCGCTCGAGGCCGTGCTCGGCCAGCTGGTGGATCAGCTCAAGGCTGGGCTCTTCCTGCGTGGCCCGGGGCTGGGGCATCCCGCCGCTGGTTGAACCGCCATCCTCCGGCTCCTCGTCATCCCTGTCTCCCTCACCACGGTCGTCGTCAAGGGCAAAGTCGGTGCCCACTCGGTCGGCCGGAACCCGGGCATGGGTGCCATCGCAGTAGGGAGGTGTGGAAGTYTGTTTGCAGCGGCAGAGCTGCACCTTGCCACTCTTGTTGGCCTCGAAGGCCACGGGGCTGAAGCCGCTGCCCTGGTGGGATCCGTCGCAGAACGGCTGATCCGAGGAGCGGCCGCAGGCGCAGTAGACGTACTCCTTCCCCTCCTCAAGGCTCACGGCGATGGGTGTACGGGCGGCAACCTTTGGTGCTGTCATTGAACCTGCGGCAGAGAATCCAGAGTTTGGGGGCCTTCGCCCCTTGGGAGCAATGAAATACGTACGAGCAATAAGTTGATGATCTTCAGTTCGTCATCTGATGTGGGCTGGCGGAAGCCGCAGCGGCTGTGCGTAGCTGTTCGGCCAGGCCGTCTGGGTGAGCGATGGCGTCTGTGCTCGGGCCGGCATTGCCCAGCAGCTGGGGATGGGTCGAGAGGTTGTCGAGTAGCTGGGCCAAGAACAGCTCGTGGTCCTGCAGCCTTGAGGCATCGAGGCTGCCGTGACGGCCGCCGATGCACCAGTGGAGACCTCCGGCTGCATCACTGATCAGCACCGCGGGTTTCTGGGGTAGCTTGTCGTGCACCCGCACCGGATCCCGCGTTCCAAAGAAGGTTTCAGCCTCCTCTCCGGTGCAACGGATGAGCTGAGCGGCCAATACCAACGGCCAGACACGGTCCAAGAC
>NZ_JADEWP010000110.1:0-8561 GCF_015207535.1 Cyanobium sp. LEGE 06143
GCCGCGGCCTCACCTTTGTGGATCGCAGCGGCGAGCGCACGATCACCGTGATCGGCGAGCGGCTCAGTCCCGAGGCCGCCGATCCCCTGCCCTGGGAGAGCCTGGCCGGGCTGGATGGCGTGTTCGTGACGGCCGCCGATGCCGCGGCCCTGCGCCAGGCCAGGGCGGCGCGGCTGCTGGCGGCCACGCCCCGGGTGCGGCTGCCGGTGCTGCAGCAGGCCGGGGTGCGGCTCGACGCCCTGATCGGCAGCGGCCTCGATCCGGCCGAGCAGGTGCCGCCGGGGGCCCTCGATCCCGCCCCGACCCTGCGGATCGCCACCGCAGGGGCAGCCGGCGGCGAGGCCTGGCCGTTCGGGGCCTTTCTGGCGCCCCCACGGCAGCGCCCCGGGCTCGACAGCTACGGCGCCGGCGACAGCTTCGCCGCCGGAGTGAGCGCCGGCCTGGCGGCGGGCTGGGAGGCTGCACTGGCGATCAGCCTGGGCTGCCACTGCGGCAGCGCCTGCCTCGATGGCCGGGGCCCCTATGCGGGCCAGCTCCATGCCGGCCAGCTGCGGGGCGGCAGCGACGCTGTCACGGCACCAGATTGACCAGCTTGCCGGGCACCACGATCACCCGGCTGGGGGGCTTGCCCTCAAGCCACTTGGCGGCGATGTCGCTGGTCAGGGCGATCCGCTCCAGGGTGGCCTTGTCCGCATCGGCCGGCACCTCGAGGTTGCCGCGCACCTTGCCCTTGACCTGGATCACCAGGGGAATCGTGTCGCGCACCAGGGCCGTGGCATCCACCTGGGGCCAGGCCTGGCCGTGGATGCTGCCACCGCCTTCCAGCTGGCTCCAGAGCTCCTCGGCCAGGTGGGGAGCAAACGGCGCCAGCAGCAGCAGCAGGCTGGCCAGGGCCTCCCGGGCCACGGCGGTGCCGCTGGCCTCCAGGTGTTCGGCCATGGCATTGCTGAGCTTCATCAGCTCGGCGATGGCGGTGTTGAACTGAAAATCGCCGTCGAGGTCGTCGCTCACCGCCGCGATGGCCGTGTGCACGGCGCGGCGCAGCTCCCGCTCGGCCGGGTTGAGTTCCGGCAGGTCAGCGCTGCCGAGGCCGCTGGAAGGGCCCTCCGAACTGGCCCCAGCCAGCCGCAGACCCCTGGCCTGGGCCGCCTCCACCAGCCGCCAGAGGCGCTGCAGGAAGCGGAACTGACCCTCCACGTCGGCATCGTCCCACTCAAGATCCTTCTCCGGGGGTGCCTTGAACAGGATGAACATGCGGGCCGTGTCGGCGCCGTAGCGCTCGATCACCCGAGCTGGATCGACGCCGTTGTGCTTCGACTTCGACATCTTTTCGTAGAAGGTGTCGAGCACTTCGCCGCTGATCGGATCGCGGGGGGCGGTGGAGTCAGCCACATCGGCCGGGGCGATGTAGTGGCCGGTGCCGTGGTTCTTGTAGGTGATGCCCTGCACCATGCCCTGGGTGAGCAGCCGCTGGAAGGGTTCATCGAAGCCCAGCAGGCCGCGGTCCCGCAGCACCTTGGTGAAGAATCGGGCGTAGAGCAGGTGCAGGATGGCGTGCTCGATGCCGCCCACGTACTGGTCCACCGGCAGCCAGCGGTCCACCGCCTCACGGCTGAAGGGCAGCGCGCTGTTGTGGGGATCGCTGTAGCGCAGGTAGTACCAGCTGGAGCACATGAACGTGTCCATGGTGTCGGTCTCGCGGCGGGCCGGCCGGCCACAGCTGGGGCAGTCCACCTGCCACCAGCTCTCCAGCTGGGCCAGGGGTGAGCCGCCCTTGCGGCTGATCGCCACATCTCGGGGCAGCTCCACCGGCAGCTGCTCGGCCGGCACCGGCACCACGCCGCAGCTCTCGCAGTGGATCATCGGGATCGGGCAGCCCCAGTAGCGCTGGCGGGAGATCAGCCAGTCGCGCAGACGGAACTGCACCTTGCCCTCACCCCAGCCCTGCTGCTCGGCGGCGGCGGTGATCGCGGCCTTGGCCTCGGCGCTGGCGAGCCCGGTGAAGGGGCCTGAGTGAATCAGCATGCCCGGTTCGGTCCAGGCGCCGCCCTCGTAGGCGTGCTCGTCGCTGCCCTCCGGGATGATCACCTGCAGCACCGGCAGCTCGTACTGCCGGGCGAACACGAAATCGCGCTGGTCGTGGGCGGGCACGCCCATCACGGCGCCGGTGCCGTAGTCAGCCAGCACGTAGTCGGCGATCCAGAGCGGGATCAGGGCGCCGCTGGCGGGGTTGCGCACCCGGGCGCCGATGGGGATGCCGCGCTTGGGGCTGTCGTCTGCCGTGCGCTCCAGGTCGCTTTGGCGGCTCACCAGATCGCAGAAGGCCGTCACCGCCAGCTCCTGCTCGGGACTGGTGAGCGGCGCCACCAGGGGATGCTCCGGCGCCAGCACCACATAGGTCACGCCGTAGAGGGTGTCGGGGCGGGTGGTGAACACGCGGATGCGCTGGTCGCTGTCGCGGCCGTCGGCATCGACCACGGCAAAGCTGAGTTCAGCGCCCGTGCTGCGGCCGATCCAGTTGGCCTGCATCGTGCGCACCCGCTCTGGCCAGCCCGTGAGCTTGGGCAGGTCGTCGAGCAGCTGGTCGGCGTAGGCGGTGATCTTCAGGAACCACTGGCGCAGGCGACGCTTCTCCACCAGGGCGCCGGAGCGCCAGGAGCGGCCCTCACCGTCCACCTGTTCGTTGGCGAGCACCGTCTGGTCCACCGGGTCCCAGTTCACGGTGGCCTCCTTCTGATAGGCCAGGCCGGCGGCGTGGAACTGCAGGAACAGCCACTGGGTCCAGCGGTAGTAGTCGGCGTGGCAGGTGGCCACTTCCCGGTCCCAGTCGATCGAGAGGCCCAGCCGCTGCAGCTGGCTGCGCATGGCGGCGATGTTGCGGTCGGTCCAGGCGCCGGGGTCGACACCCCGCTCGATCGCCGCGTTCTCCGCCGGCAGCCCGAAGGCATCCCAGCCCATCGGCTGCAGCACCGCCCGGCCGCGCATGCGCTGCACCCGGGCAATCACATCGGTGATCACATAGTTGCGCACATGGCCCATGTGCAGGTTCCCCGAGGGGTAGGGGAACATCGACAGGGCCACGAAGGGCTCGCCGCCACCGTCGCCGCCCGCGTCGCCCTCAGCGCCGCTTCCGGGCTGCGGCTCGGGGGTGCGGTAGGCCTGCTGTTCGTCCCAGAACGCCTGCCAGCGCTCTTCGATGACCTGCGGTTGGTAGCGGTTGCTCTCGCTCACGTCAGCAGGTCGGAATCCCAGCTGTGATCGTGCCACAGGCCTGGGGAGCGTCGATTTCAGCCCAGGGAGCGGATCAGGCTCACCTGGTCGCGGTTGATCAGGGTGAGTGGCGGTCCTTCGGGGGGATCGCCGCTCTGCTGCAGCGCGATGGCGTGGACGTCCTGCCAGCGGATCAACCCTTCGAGTGCCGGTCCACCGCTGACCTGGATCGCCACGGTCTGGCGCCGGCGGATTAGGTCCTGCACGTGGCGGACGCTGGGCAGGGAGGTGTCGAGAACGCTGGAGCGGGCTTCGAGGAAGCTCTGCATAGGATTCACACCAGGTTGGGGACCTCCCATCGTGCTGCAGTACAGCAAATACCAAGGGCTGGGCAACGACTTCCTGATGCTCGATGCACGCGAGGCCGCCAGCAGCGATGACGGCTTCGGGCTGACAGCGGAGCGCATTCAGCTGCTCTGTGATCGGCGCTTCGGCATCGGCGCCGATGGCCTCATCCTGGCCCTGCCGCCCCGAGAGGGCGGCGAGCTGCGGATGCGCATCTTCAACGCCGACGGCAGCGAGCCGGAGATGTGCGGCAACGGCATCCGCTGCCTGGCCCGCTTTCTCGCCGACAGCGACGGCGACCTCCCTGGCCGCTCCTGGCAGATCGAAACCCTGGCGGGTCCCATCGTTCCCGAGTTGCAGGCCGATGGCAGCGTGCGGGTGGACATGGGGGCCCCCTTTCTGGAGCCAGATGCCGTTCCCACCACCCTGGAACGCGGCGAGGCCGGCATCCCCGCCGGAATCCTGGAGGCCGCCGGCGAGCGCTTCGCGGTGGGGGCCGCGGGCATGGGCAACCCCCACGTGGTGATCCCGGTGCCGGATGTGGAGGCGATCGACCTGGAGCGCTTTGGCGCGGCCCTGGAGGTGCATCCCGCCTTCCCCGCCCGCACCAACGTGCATTTCGTGCAGGTGCTCGATCCCGGCCATCTGGTGATGCGGGTGTGGGAGCGCGGCGCTGGCCCCACCCTGGCCTGCGGCACCGGCGCCTGCGCCACCCTGGTGGTGTGCCACCGCCTTGGCCTGGCCGATCGGCGCGCCCGTCTCGACCTGCCCGGGGGCCCGCTGCTGATCGCGTGGGACTCCGAAAGCGACCACCTGCTGATGMCCGGTCCCGCCGAGGCGGTGTTCGATGCGGTGCTGGCCCCCTCCGTCTGGGACCAGGCCGTTACCCCAGCAGAGATCCCCGCCGAGGCAGCATCTGCCGCTTCTGAGCCTCTGGCCGACTCCACCGTGCCGCCTGCTGCCCCTGACCAGCCCCCCGCCATCGACTGCGCCACAGTGTGCGCCCAGGGCTGCATCCGCCCGGAGGCCTGCCCCTCCGCCGAGGCGCGGGCCCGAGTGGCGGCCCTGCTCAGCTCCAGCTCCCTCGACGACCTGGTCAACCTGGCCACCACGTCTCTGGAGGACCGCACCCGCGCCCGCGCTGAGCGCCCCTCCAGCTTCGGCGGCTGACGCGGTGGTGGCTGAGCTGGCACCGCTTGATCCGGCACCGCTCTACCTCGATGCCTGCGCCACCGCTCCGCCGGCGCCGGAGGTGCTGGCGGCCATAGCGGCGGCCCAGCGCACCGCCTGGGCCAACCCCTCCAGCCTGCACGGCTTCGGCCTGGAGGCCGCCGACCTGCTGGAGCGCTGCAGGATGCGCATCGCCGCCGGCCTCGGCTGCGGCGCCGACGCCCTCGTGTTCAGCTCGGGGGGCACCGAGGCGATCCACATGGCCCTGCTCGGTGCGGCGGCCCCGCTGGCGCCGGGTCGTCTGCTGCTCTCGGCGGTGGAGCATCCCGCCACCACGGCAGCGGCGGCACGGCTTGAGGAGCGGGGCTGGCAGGTGCAGATGGTGCCGGTGGACCGTGCCGGCCGCCTGGACCTGGCGGCGTTCGAGGCGCTGCTGGAGCCGCCCACCCGGCTGGTGTCGATCATCTGGGGCCAGAGCGAGGTGGGCACGGTGCAGGCGATCGAGCCCATCGGTGCCCGCTGCCGCCAGGCCGGGGTGCCCCTGCATGTGGATGCGGTCCAGCTGGTGGGCCACCGGCTGGTCAACTTCGACCAACTGCCGGTCGATCTGCTCAGTTGCGCTGCCCACAAGCTGCAGGGGCCCAGGGGCGTGGGAGCCCTGCTGGTGCGGCCAGGGCTGCCCTTCGTTGCGCCCATGCGCGGTGGCGGCCAGGAGGGCGGCCGCCGCGGCGGAACCGAGCCCGTGCCGCTGGTGGCCGGGTTTGCAGCGGCCCTGGAGCTGGCCCAGGAGCGCCTTCGGCAGCACGACGGCCAGGACCCGCTGGCTGCCCAGCGCGATCAGCTGCTGGCCGCGCTGCTGCGGCAGCCTGGCCTGGAGCTCACCGGTGTCGATCCACGCCAGGCCCCACTGCAGCGGCTGCCGCACCACATCAGCCTGCTGGCGCGCGGCAGCGGCGGCGAGCCGTTGTCGGGACGGCAACTGGTGCGGGCTCTGTGGCGCCATGGCCTGGCCACCAGCAGTGGCTCGGCCTGCAGCAGTGGCTCCAGCGCCACCGGGCTGGGTGCCAGCCCGGTGCTGCAGGCGATGGGGTACTCCACGGCTGCGGCCGCCGCGGGCCTGCGGCTGAGCCTGGGCCCCTGGCTTGATGCCGCCAGCCTGGAGCTGGTGCCGCCGACCCTGGCGGCAGCCTGGAGGGAACTGGATCAGCGGTGCGCTGGTTAAGGTCGCCCCACTCCCGGCCCGTGGAACCCCCGGCCTGACCATGCTCCCTGCCGATCTGCGAACAGCCGAGGCCGAGGCCCTGCAGGCCATTCAGGCTGCCCTCGACAGCGCCAGCAAAGGCCTCTGGACCGCCGAGCTCCGCTTCGAGGGGCTGAGGCTGATGCCCGTGGCCCTGCGCCTGCTGGCGAACCTCGGCCAGGGCCGCGATGACCTCCGCATGCTGTTCCCCGACGCCGGCGCCACGGCTCTGGCCAAGCGCGATGCCCCTGACCTGGCCCCCCAGCTGGGCAGCCTGCGGGACCAGATGCGGCTGCAGCAGGCCGATGGCGGCAGCGAGGGGGTGATCCTTCTGGTGGCGCCGACCCCGGCCGATTACGAGGAGGTGGAGCAGGTGTGCTCCCTCCACCGGGGACTGGTGCTGATGCTGAACGGCAGCCTGGAGGATGCCGCTGTGGGCATCGGCAGCGTGGCCCGCGAACGCCGCAAGGGCTTCCTCTTCGGCTGGCAGAGCGCCTACGCGCTGATTCCCCTGGGCGATGGAGCGCTGCGGCGCGCTTACCCCGCCGCCTGGGAGCTCTACCGCCGCGACCCCGACGGCCATCGCTTTGTGGCCGGTTTTGAGCAGAAACCCGATGCCGAGCAGCGCACCGAGGCCCTGGCGGGTGAGGGGGGTGCCGGCATGGCCGGCAGCCTCAAGGCCCTGGACAGCCTCATCGAAGGCCTGCAGAACTGAAGCGGCGCCCCACCGTTCAGGGCCAACTGGTGCGGGCTGGCCAACGTCTTTACACTGCGCCGAACGCCGCGCCAGCCGATGAGCCCCGAGACCTCTGCCGCCAGGCCCCGTCGCTGGAGTGTGGTGGACGCCGCTGCCCTGGCTGCCGTGGTGCTCGCCGCCGCCGGCGTGATCTGGAGCCCGAAGCTCTCCGGGGCCGTGGCCCAGGCCACTGGCGATGTGGTGCCCGTGACGGTGCTGGTGGATGTGCGCGGCGTGCCCGTGGCCGACCCTGCCGGCCTGATTGAGGCCGCCAGGGCCGAGGGCAAGGTGGCGATTGTGATCCGCAACCAACCCCACGGCTCGGTGGATATCGAGCGCATCCAGCCCCTGCAGCGGCGCCTGCTGGCCGTTCAGCCGGATGGTTCCGTGGTCACGGCCACTGATCCCACCGGCCGCGACTTCAGCAACCTCGACGCCCGCTTCGTGCTCAAGGCCCAAGGCCGCAAGGCGAGCGGCGGCGTGGTGTTCGGCAACCAGACCGTGAAGGTCGGAGCTCCGATCGAGATCGAGGGCCAGGGCTACCGGGTCAACGGCAACGTCACCGGAATCGCCATCGAGGAGGGCTGACATGCCTGGTTTCAACCGCCGTCTGACCCGCCTGGCCCCGGGTCTCTCTCTGGCCCTGCCCCTGAGCCTTGGCCTGCCCCTTCTGGCCAGCGCCGCCCAGGCCCAGTCCAGGCCGGCGATCAGGGCCTTCGAGCTGGAGCCGGCCCCCCTGGCCCAGCTGCCGGCGGCGCCACCGCCGATCGGCCTGCCCAAGCTCCAGACCCAGGTCAGCTGTCCAGCCCTGCAGCAGCGGGTTCAGAGCGTGCTGGGTGGCGAGGCCGGTGTCTGGAGCGTCACGATCGCCGATGGCCGAGGCCAGCTGCTGGCCGATGTGAATGGCCTGCGGCCGCGGGTGCCCGCCTCCAACGCCAAGCTGGTGAGCACCGCCTACGCCCTCGATCGGCTGGGGCCGGACTACCGCCTCGCCACCCGCCTCTGGCGCCTTCCCGATGGCTCCCTGCGGCTCACCGGCGAGGGCGACCCCGATCTGGCCCTGCCCCAGCTGCAGCGGCTCACGAAACTGGCCATGGGCTCCGGCGGCTCCAGTGGTCAACCGGGCTCTCAGGTGCGCCTGCAGGTGGCCGAGGAACCCAAGCAGGCCTGGTGGCCGCGTGGCTGGAGCGTCGATGACCGCTACTACGCCTACGGCGCACCGATCACCCGGTTGGCGGTGACCAGCAACGCCATCCACGACTCGGTGCTGAACCCACCCTCACGGCTCCAGACCCTGATGCAGCGCAGCGCCAGCCAGCAGGGCGGCAGCCTCCAGGTGGTGTTTGTGGCCGCCACCAACCCGGTTCCCGCCGAGGCCGTGCTGCTGCACCAGGAGAACTCGGCGCCCATGCACAATCTGCTCAGCCTGGCCAACACCGAGAGCCACAACTTCACCGCCGAGGTGTTGATGCGTCAGGCCGCCGGCAGCTGGAACCTCACCCAGGCCCAGCAGCTCACCACCCAGTGGCTGGCCCAGCAGGGCGTACCCATGCAGGGCGTGCGCGTTGCCGATGGCAGTGGCCTGGACCGCACCAATCGCCTCACCAGCCGTTCGGTGACGGCCCTGCTGCTGCGCATGGACCAGCACCCCTACAGCAGAAACTACCTGGCCTCAATGGCGGTGGCCGGCCAGCGCGGCACCCTGCGGCACCTCTACAAGGGCACCCCCCTGCAGGGCCAGTTCTTCGGCAAAACGGGCACCCTCAGGGGCGTGCGTTCGATCAGTGGGGTGCTGCTCACCAGCCGAGGCCCCCGCTACGTGAGCGCGATCAGCAATGGATCCGGCAACCCCAACACCCG
>NZ_JADEWP010000115.1:0-8272 GCF_015207535.1 Cyanobium sp. LEGE 06143
GGCGCCGAGGTGGAGGCAGAGCAGCTGCAGAGCCCGGTGCCCGAGCACGGCAGCAGCCCCCTGGAGCACAACTGCTCCGGCAAGCACGCCGCTTTCCTGGCCACCTGCCGGCGCATGGGCTGGGCCCTGGAGGGCTACCTGCAACCGGAGCATCCCCTGCAGCAGGAGGTGCTCAAGCGGGTGGCCGAACTGCTCGGCCTGCCCGCCGCTGAGCTGGTCACCGCCCGCGACGACTGCGGCGCCCCCACCCTGCAACTGCAGCTGGCCCAGATGGCCCTGCTCTACGCCCACCTGGGAGCCGGGGCCCAGCCCGATCTGGAGCGGCTCAGCCGGGCGATGCTCAGCCACCCGGAGCTGGTGGCAGGCGAGGGCCGCTTCGACACCGAACTCATGCGCCTGGGCCATGGCCAGGTGCTCAGCAAGGGCGGAGCCGAGGGGATCCAGTGCCTGACCAGGGTGGGCGAGGGGATGGGGGTGGCGATCAAGGTGGAGGACGGAGCCGGGCGGGCCAAGCACGCCGTGGCCCTGCACCTGCTCGAGCAGCTCGACTGGCTGACGCCGATGACCCTGGAGGAGCTGCGCCGCTCCTTCCTGGAGCCGGCACCCCATCTGAAGCTGGACGTGCGCGGCGAACTGCGCTTCGACTGAGCTCAGCCTGTAGCGCAGGACACCGGCTGGTACACTCCTTTGGTGCCGCGGGGTAGAGCAGCCTGGTAGCTCGTCGGGCTCATAACCCGAAGGTCGCGAGTTCAAATCTCGCCCCCGCCACCACTTGTTTGCTCTCCAACAGGCCCCGGTTTTCCGGGGCTTTTTTTGTGTTCAGGCTGTGTTGCGTTGGAGGCTGGCGCCATGACCGAGCTGCAACGGGCCCTGCTGATCTTCGTGCTCGGCGGCCTGGTGACCCTGGCCACGGTGGTGATGGTGCTGCGGGGCCACCGGCGCTGGCACCAGCGCGATCCCTTCGATGACCCCGGTTGATGCCCTCTGCCCATGACAACTGACGCGATGCTGGCGCCAGGCACCGCCTGGCTGCTCCTGGTGGGCTTCTCCGTGCTCTGGATCGCCCTGGGCATCTGGTGGGGCAGGCGCGGCAGCGGCGACGCCGACGACTACCTGCTGGCCGGCCGCAACATCGGCCTGGCCCTGAGCACGGCCACCCTGATGGCCAGCTGGGTCACCGGCAACACCACCCTGGCGGCGCCGGAGGTGGGGTACACCCTCGGCCTCTGGGGCATGTTCGGCTACGCCCTCGCCGGCCTGGGGCTGTTCCTGTTCGCCCCCCTGGCGGTGCGGATCAAGCGGCTGATGCCCCGGGCCCGCACCAGCGGCGACTTCGTGCGGCTGCGCTACGGGCGGCTCTGCTGGGCCCTGTTCCTGCTGATCACCATGGCCTACACCCTCGGCTTTCTGATCACCCAGGGGATGGGAGCCGGCCTGCTGCTGCAATCGCTCTCGGGCTTCGACTACCGCCTCGGCATGGTGTGCGTGATCGGTGTGTCCACCACCTACACCCTGTTCGGCGGCATGCGGGCGGTGGTCGGCACCGACTTCATCCAGTCGCTGCTGATCATGGCGCTGCTGGTGCTGGTGGCCGTGCTCGGCTTCAGCCGCTTCGGCACCGATCAGGTGTACACGGCTCTGGCCAGCGAGCATCCCGGCCGCCTGAATCTGCTGCTGCCGGCAGGGCTGCTGTTTGCCTGGAACACCGGGCTGTTCAGCATGGGCGAGGTGTTCCACAACAACATCTGGTGGTCGCGGGTGTTCGCCAGCCGCCCCTCGGTGGTGTTCCGCTCCTTCGTGCTCGGCGGCTTCGCCTGGGTCACGGTGCCGATCGTGACGGGCGCCATCGCCCTGATGGCCCTGGCCCAGAACCTCGAGATCCCCCAGGTGAACATGGTGTTCCCGATCGTCACGGCCCAGCTGCTCGGCAGCGGCGGCGCCGCGGTGGTGTTCGTGATCATCTTCGCCTCGCTCACCTCCACCCTCGACTCCCTGCTCGCCGCCACGGCCGATCTGATCGCTGAGGATGTGATTGCCCACTGGTTGCGACCCGAGTCCACCGACCAGCAGATCCGCCAGGCCGCCCGCCGGGTGGTGGTGGCCCTGGGACTGCTGACCATGCTGCTCTCCTGGCAGTACGTGACCTCGATGTACCAGCTGCTGCTGTTCACCGGCGCCCTGGTGGCCTCCACGATCTGGCCGATCGCCATGGGGCTCTACTGGCGCCAGGCCAACCGCCAGGCGGCCAGCGCCGCCATGCTGCTCGGCTCGATCAGCGGCCTGCTGGCCTACGGGCTGATCGCCCCCTACTGCGCCGCCCTGGTGTCCGCCGCCGTCTCAGCCCTGGTGATGGGCCTGGGCAGCCACTACTGGCCCGAGCAGTACGACTGGCGCCAGCTGGCCGGCGAACCCGAGAGTCCCTGAGTCGTGTCAATCCCCCAAGCCATGGCCCTGTTTCCCTCCCTGCTGCTCAGCACCAGCGCCCCGGCCGGCTCGTGGCTGATCTCCGGCTGGTGGTTCGGCCTGGTGGTGTACGGCAGCATCGCCGGCCTGGTGCTGGCCGTGCTGGTGATTCTGGGCATCTGGTTTGTGGAGTGGCGCAATGGCCGGGTCTGGTAGCGACGCAGCGGGCTGGCCGTCAGCGCGAGCTCCTCGGAAACGGTAAATACCGCTACTTTCTGCCGCTTCCGATGTTGCAGAAAACACAAGATTTTCCAGTCAGCCACCCGATCGAGGCGGAAGATGGAGCCTTCCACCCCGTTCGACCACAACATCCCCAGCCCCCGGGATCACCTTTGACGATGCACTCTCCCCACTTCAATCGGCTCGGTCCTGATGTCTATGGGAACGCCCACCCACAGGCCCTGCTCGAGCAGATCCGCGAGCACGGCGGGGCGCTGAGCGATCTGATGAACCAGCATGTGATCTCCACCCTGCAGTACAGCGCCAACTCGCTGCTGCAGGTGTTTCGGCTGGCGGCGAAGTTCGAGAGCAACCCCGAGCGCTACATCCGCTTCAACAGCCCGCTGCAGCGCAAGATCCTGATCAACGCCTTCTACGAGCCCAGCACCCGCACCCGGCTCTCCTTCGACAGCGCCTGGCACCGGCTGGGCGGCGACACGATCACGATCACGGATCGCAGCACCACCGGCATCGCCAAGGGGGAATCGCTGCGGGATGTGGCGGAGATGTTCAACAACTATGGCGACTGTGTGGTGTTACGGGATACCAACGCTGAGGCCATCTACCAGATGACCGAATCGCTGCGGATTCCGATCATCAATGCCGGCAATGGCATCGATGAGCACCCCACTCAGGCCATGGCCGACCTCTACACCATCTTCAAGTGGCGTCCCCAGTTGGTGGAGAAGGATGTGCCCGCCGATCAACGCATCCGCATCGGCATCGTGGGCATCCCGAAGCGCATGCGCACGGTGCGGTCACTGCTGCGCATCCTCACCAAGTTCCCTCAGATGATCGATGAGCTGGTGCTGTTTCACGAGCCGGGAATCGACCCCGGCGAAGCCGAGAGCTACTTTGATCCAGGCCAGCGGGAGGAGCTTGAGCAGGCCGGCATCAAGGTGCTCACCAGCGACGATCTCAGCGCCGCCGTTCCAGACCTCGATGTGATCTACATCAATGCGATCGCCTGGGTGGGGGACAACTACGAGGTGCACGGCCGCAGCTTCCACCTCACCGCCGATCTGTCCTACCGGCCTGAGGCGATCATCCTCCACCCCCTGGCCAGGGGAGCGGAGCTGGGCACCTGTCTCGATGGCACCCCCCACAACTGGTACTTCTCCCAGGCGCGCGGTGCCGTGTTCATCCGCATGGCCCTGCTCACCTGCATGGTGGAGCGCACAGACCAGGTGATGGACATCATCTGAGGTCCAGCGGGTGCGCCGTTCAGGCCGATCCCCTCACGTTCAGCATTTCGAGATTTCATCCAGGAGACGGTCTATGTGTGGCATCGGGGGAGTGTTCCAACTCCAGCCCCAGCAGCCGATCGACGAGCAGGTGCTCGTCAACATGGCGGCGATCCAGGTGCATCGCGGCCCTGATGGCTTCGGGGTGAGGGGCCTGCCGGATCAGGGTGTGGGCTTCTGCCATGCCCGCCTCTCGATCATCGACCTCGATGCCAACCGCGGCCGCCAGCCATTCGTGTCTGAGGACGGCCAGCTGCTGATGGCCCACAACGGCGAGTTCTACGACTTCCAGGCCATCCGCGCCTCGCTCACGGCCCAGGGCCATCACTTCAGCAGCAAGAGCGATTCGGAAATCCTGCTGCGGCTCTACCAGCAGCGGGGCCTCGAGGCCAGCTTGCCCCTGCTGCGCGGCGAGTTCGCCTTCGCCCTGTTCGACAGCCGCCTCGACACCCTCTACCTGGTGCGCGACCGCTTCGGCGTCAAACCCCAGTACTGGACCCTCACCGAGGAGGGTCTGGTGTTCGGCTCCGAGCTCAAGGTGCTGTTCGCCCATCCCGGCGTGCAACGGCGCTTCAGCTCCGAGGGCCTGTTCCACCAGCTGATGCAGACCATGGTGCCGGGCAGCACGGCCTTCGAGGGGGTGCACCAGCTCAAACCCGGCCACGTGCTCACGGTGCGCCGCCGCGACGGCCGCTTCAGCATCGAGGATCAGCCCTACTGGGACGTGGATTTCCCCCGCAGCGGCGAGCGCGATGCCGGCCGCAGCGAGGCCGACCACATCGCCGCGGTGCGCCAGGCCCTGCTGGAAGCGGTGGAGGTGCGGATGGTGGCCGATGTGCCCGTGGGCTGCTACCTCTCCGGCGGCATCGACTCCTGCTCGATCCTGGGCCTGGCCGCCGCGGTGAGCCAGAACCCTGTGAAGGCGTTCACGATCGGCTTCGACGACAGCCGCTACGACGAAACCCCGATCGCCACCTCGATGGCCGAGGCCACCGGCGCCGATCAGCTGGTGATGCGGCTTTCCGGCAACGAGCTCTATGGCCATCTGGAGGCCACGATCTGGCACACCGAGCGCACGATCTACAACACCCTGGCGGTGGCCAAGTTCCTGATGAGCCGCGAGGTGAACCGCTCCCACTACAAGGTGGTGATGACCGGCGAGGGCTCCGATGAGCTGTTCGGGGGCTATCCCGCCTTCCGACGCGACATGTTTCTGCATGGGCTGCAGGACCTGCCGGAGGCGGATCGTCAGGAATGGGAGCAGCTGCTGCAGGAGGCCAACCAGCTGGTGCAGGGGGCGATGCTGGCCGAGGAGCAGGTGCACGATCCAGCCCTGGAGGCTGTGGTGGGCTTCACGCCCAGCTGCCTGCAGCCCTGGCTGGCCTGCGCCCCCCTGGTGCCGGCCCTGCTGGCACCGCAGCACCGCCAGGCCTGCACGGGCTACCAGCCCGGCGCCGCCATCGCCGCCACCCTCGATGCCTCCCAGCTGGAGGGCCGCCATGCCCTCGACCGGGCCCAGTACGTGTGGATCAAGACGATGCTGGAGGGGCAGATCCTCACCTGGGGCGGCGACCGGGTGGACATGGCTCACGCCATGGAGGCGCGCCCCGCCTTCCTCGATCACCATCTGGCCGCTGTGGCGGTGCAGGTGCCCCCGGAGCTGCGCATCAAGGGCAAAACGGAGAAGTACGTGCTGCGGGAGGCCATGCGCGGCCTGCTGCCCGAGCAGCTCTACCGCCGCGAGAAGTTCGCCTTCATGGCCCCACCGGCCCACGCCGACCCCGAGAAGCGCGMCGCCATGCAGGTGCTGGCCGACCGCCACCTCAGCCCTGAGGCCATCGAGCAGGCGGGTCTGCTGGATCCAGCCGGGGTGGCGGCACTGTTCGCCCGCCACGACGATCCCGCCACCAGCCCGGCAACGCGGGTGCAGCTCGACGCCGTGATCAATCACCTGATCGGCGTGCAGATCATGCACCAGCTGTTCGTGGCCGCCGATGTGCCGGCCCAGGCCCGGGAACTGGCCGACCGGCTGGGTTGGCGACCGGGCGCCGCCGATCAGGCGGAGCCGGCCTACACGCTGATCGGCATGTCGGGCGGCTGAGCCGTATCCACCGCTGCCGCTGCCGCCGCCGCCGGAAACTCGGCGGTCTGGGCCACCCCCAGGGTGGTGGGCAGGGTGGCGCGGAAGCCGGTGTAATAGGTCTCGCTGGTTTCGGCCAGGATCTCGCGCAGGGCCAGCAGCGGCTCGGGGTGATGGTCAACCCGGAAGTCGATGTGGGGGTAGCTCTCCTGGTGCATCACCAGCAGGGCCGCCGACTGACGGCCGCGGTAGTCGCCGCCGTGGGCTTCAGCGGCCTCCAGGGCCGCCATCAGGCGCTCCTCCAGGGCGAGGCCGTGGCGCTCAGCGGCCATGTAGGCCTCGGCCATCGCCAGCAGCACCAGCTCGGAGGCCAGGTAATTGCCCGCCACCGAAAAGCCCGGGTAGCAGCGATGGGCCGCCAGGCCGGCGCAGTCAGGGCCCGTCCAGGCGGCGGTGCGGCCCTGACTGTCCACCAGGTGCACCTGGCGACCGTCGCGACCCGGATCGTCCTGCAGCAGCGACTCCAGCACCGCCTCGGCGCCCAGCTCACCGCCGCTCTGCAGCTGAAGCTGCTCCAGCCGGTCGAGCCCCCAGGAACCGAAGTAGGGGTTGGTGCTGGCCTGGGTGGCCACAGCTCCCACGCCTGATCGGGCATGGGGTACGAGGGAACCCACGGCCAGGTGGCGGGTGGCAACGCCCACCCCGGTCATCCCGGTGGGGCGATCCCAGGCAACGATCGAGTAGGTCATCGCGGGTGGGTGGGTAGGACGTGATGGGAGCCATGGAGGCCCACCACGCGTGGTGCGAAGAATTAGGTTCTGGAGATGATTGACGATCCTGGTTCGTGAGTTTGTGCCTAACGGCACCGTTGATCAGACCCGCACCCGGCCGGGTCGATCAACGGGGATCGTGCGCACCCCGATCAGCCGATTCTCCTCAGCCGCTTTTCCTCAGCCGACACGGCCCCTGTCATGTCTCAGCTTAGCGCCGCTTCCCTGGGCCAAAGCCCCCTCAGCAACGGCCATCTCGGCGCCGACAGCGCCTCTCTGGCGGCAGTCAGCTCGCTGCTGGCGCTGCGGGCCGATCGGGAACGCCTGGCCCTGAGCCTCGAAGCCCTGGCCTGCATCGGCCGGGTGCCCTCGGGGGCCGTGCGCCGGCTGGCCTTCAGCGACGAAGACCGCGCCGCCCGCGCTCTGGTGCAGGGCTGGATGGAGGAGGCCGGCATGGCCGTGCGCATCGATGCCGCCGGCAATCTGATCGGCCGCTACGGGGGCCTCGACCCCACGGCTCCCGTGCTCGCCACCGGCTCCCACATCGACACGGTGCCAGAGGGGGGCCACTACGACGGAGCCCTGGGGGTACTGGCCGGGCTGGAGGTGGTGCGGGTGCTTGCGGAGCACAACCAGCGCCTGCAGCACCCGCTCGAGCTGATCGTGTTCGCCGATGAGGAGAGCACCATGGTGGGCTGCAAGAGCCTGGTGGGCCGCGCCTCCGACGACCCCAGCACCTACACCACGGCCCTGGGGGTGCCGATTCAGGAGGGCCTGGCCAGCATCGGCGGCTCCTGGGAGCAGCGTGCCAGCGCCCGCCGGGCGCCCGGTGACATCGCCGCCTTCGTGGAGCTGCATGTGGAGCAGGGGGGCGTGCTCGAGGCCGTGGGCAAGGACATCGGCGTGGTGGAGGGGGTGGTGGGCCAGCAGCGCTACACGATCAGCGTCAGTGGCCAGGCCAACCACGCCGGCACCACCCCCATGGGCATGCGGCGCGATGCCCTCACCACCGCCGCCCAGATCATCCTGGCGGTGGAGGACATGGCCCTCCACTTCCCCGGCGATCCGGTGGCCACGGTGGGCAAGCTGCAGGTGTGGCCCAATGCCGCCAACATCGTGCCTGGCCGGGTGGAGTTCACCCTCGACATGCGCGATCTCTCCCACAGCGTGATCGACCACATGCGCGCCCACCTGGAGCGCAAGATCGAGAACATCGCCGTGGCCAGCCGCACCCGGATCGCGATGACACCGCAGTTTGTGGTGGATCCCAGCCCGGCTGATCCGATGGTGCAGGAGTTGATCACCGAGAGCTGCCAGCAGCTGGGGCTGAGCCACACCCACCTGCCCAGCCGCGCCAGCCACGACTCCCAGGAGCTGGGCCGCCTCACCGCCATGGGCATGATCTTCGTGCCCAGCCGCGACGGCGTGTCCCACTCGGCCGACGAATACACCACGCCGGAGCAGTGCGAACAGGGCGTGAATGTGCTGCTGCAGAG
>NZ_JADEWP010000119.1:0-7812 GCF_015207535.1 Cyanobium sp. LEGE 06143
GGGCTGGCAGCCGCGCCACAGCTTCGAGGCGGGCCTGGAGGCCACGGTGCGCTGGTATCTGGAGCAGCAGGGCTGGTGCACGACCGTGCGTGAGCGGGGCGGCTACACCGGCGGGCGGCTGGGGTTAGTGGGCTAGGGGCTCAGCTGAGCCCGCCGACCAGGCACCGCTAATCAAACGAGTCACTGGAGGCCTTGGGATGGGCTGTGGCTACGGTCTGAAGTGGCGCTGCAGCCCTTTTCGCAGCGCTCCTGCGCGCGCTTCCGCCGATGCCGGCCACCATCTACCTGCACTGGGCCGCCACCTCCTACAGCTGGGTGCGCTCCGGGCTTTATCACACGATCATCGGCGGCGATGGCCGCTTGCGCAGGCTGCATGCCTACAGCATCGATCTGCCGGCCCACACCTGGCGCCGCAACAGCAATGCCGTGGCCCTTTCCTGTGCCTGCATGGGCGGCCGCCCCGATCCCTGGACGCTGCCCCCCACCGAAGCCCAGCTGGAGGCCCTCTGCCGCGAGGCCGCCCAGGTCGCGCGCAGCTGGGGCTGGGGTGCGGCCGACATCGGCATCGAGCGGGTGATGACCCATGCCGAGGCCGCCTCCAACCGCGATGGCCAGTGGATGCATGAGAACTACGGTCCGGTGATCTGGGGCGGCACCGGCGAGCGCTGGGACTTCCTGCAGCTCACCCGGAACGGCCCGCCCACCGGCGGGGACCAACTGCGGCAGCGCATCCGCAGCGTTCTGGCGGCGCCCCAGCTCCCCCCCGAGCTGCCGCTGCAGTCCTCCGAGGCAGCGCTGGTCTTTCGCCGGGCCGCCACCATGCCCGCCCGCGGCCAGGAGCTGGCGGTGGAGATCGATGCCGCCGGCAGCTCCTGGGCCCTGGCCGCCGAGCTGCTCGCCCTCTACGAGATTCCCTATGCCTGGGAGGCCAGCCGGCGCCGCATCCTCGTGGGCAGCCTCGATGTGGTGCCCAGCTTTCGGGAGGATCAGGTGCAGCCCTCGGTGGGCTGGCCCCTGTTCGAGATGACCCTGCAGAGCGGCAATGCCCCGGTGATCCTGCGGGGCATCCTGCGGGAGAACCGGGCGTGGTGTCGGGTGCTGGAGTTCGCCGAGGAGTTCGGCATCAGCGTCACGTTTGATCCCTTCGTGCTGCTGGAGAGGCGCGGCGGATGAGCGGCGAGGCTCCGCCGCGGGTCAGGGCAGAGCAGGCGCCGCTGGCCGTGGTACGGCCTTCTGGAACTCCGCCGAGCTCGCTCTCGGTAGGCTGAATTCCCTGCGTGCGGCTTCCCTCCATGCTCAAGCTCCTGCTGGGTGACCCCAATGCCCGCAAGCTGAAGCGCTACCAGCCGGTTGTCTCCGACATCAACCTGCTGGAGGAGGAGATCGCCCCCCTCTCCGACGACGAGCTGCGCGGCCTCACCGGCGAGTTCCGCCAGAGGCTGGAGCAGGCCCGGGATGCCGGCGGCAACGCCGAGGCCGTGCGGGCCCGGGAGCGCAAGCTGCTCGATGAGCTGCTGCCCCAGGCCTTTGCCGTGGTGCGCGAGGCCGGCAAGCGGGTGCTGGGCATGCGCCACTTCGATGTGCAGCTGATCGGCGGCATGGTGCTGCACGACGGCCAGATCGCCGAGATGAAGACCGGCGAGGGCAAGACCCTCGTGGCCACCCTGCCCAGCTACCTCAACGCCCTCACCGGCCGGGGTGTGCACGTGGTGACCGTGAACGACTACCTGGCCCGCCGCGACGCCGAGTGGATGGGACAGATCCACCGCTTCCTCGGCCTCTCCGTGGGTCTGATCCAGCAGGACATGGCGCCCTCGGATCGGCGCGAGAACTACGGCTGCGACATCACCTACGCCACCAACAGCGAGCTGGGTTTTGACTACCTGCGCGACAACATGGCCACCGACATCGCCGAGGTGGTGCAGCGCGATTTTCACTACTGCGTGATCGACGAAGTCGACTCGATCCTGATCGATGAGGCCCGTACGCCCCTGATCATCTCCGGCCAGGTGGAGCGCCCCCAGGAGAAATACCAGAAGGCCGCCGAGGTGGCCGCCCGCCTGGAGCGCGCGGCGGAGCTCGGCAAGGACGGCATCGACCCCGAGGGCGACTACGAGCTGGACGAGAAGCAGCGCAGCTGCACGCTCACCGATGAGGGCTTCGCCAAGGCTGAGCAGTTGCTGGGGGTGAGCGATCTGTTTGATCCCGCCGATCCCTGGGCCCATTACATCAACAATGCTCTTAAAGCCAAGGAGCTGTTCATCAAGGATGTGAATTACATCGTGCGCGGCCAGGATGCCGTGATCGTCGATGAGTTCACCGGCCGGGTGATGCCCGGGCGTCGCTGGAGCGATGGCCAGCACCAGGCGATCGAGGCCAAGGAGGCCCTGCCGATCCAGCCCGAAACCCAGACCCTGGCCTCGATCACCTATCAGAACTTCTTCCTGCTCTACCCCCGCCTGGCCGGCATGACCGGCACGGCCAAAACCGAAGAGGTGGAGTTCGAGAAGACCTACAAACTCGAAGTGGCCATCGTGCCCACCAACCGGCCCCGTTCCCGCGCCGACTGGAGCGACCAGGTGTACAAAACCGAAACCGCCAAGTGGCGCGCCGTGGCCCTGGAAACCGCCGAGGTGCACAACTCCGGCCGGCCGGTGCTGGTGGGCACCACCAGTGTGGAGAAATCAGAGCTGCTCTCAGCCCTGCTGGCCGAGCAGGAGGTGCCCCACAACCTGCTCAACGCCAAGCCCGAGAACGTGGAGCGGGAAGCGGAGATCGTGGCCCAGGCGGGTCGCGCCGGCGCCGTGACGATCGCCACCAACATGGCCGGCCGCGGCACCGACATCATCCTCGGCGGCAACAGCGATTACATGGCCCGGCTCAAGCTGCGCGAGGTGTTGCTGCCCGTGCTGGTGCGCCCTGAGGAGGGGCATCGCCCGCCGGTGCCGCTGCAGCGCTCCGCCGAGGCGGCCGGCTTCGGCGCCGGCAAGGGCCAGGCTGCCGGCGCCCGCAACGGCAGTGCCCCCTCGGAAGCCCGCGCCATCGGGGCCCTCTACCCCTGTTCCCTGCCCGAGCCTGAGGAGCAGGCCCTGGCCTCCCTGGCCCGGCAGCTGGTGAAGGCCTGGGGCGACCGCAGCCTCAGCGTGCTCGAACTGGAAGATCGCATCGCCCAGGCGGCCGAGAAAGCCCCCACCGAGGATCCGCAGGTCGCCCTGTTGCGCGAACGGATCACGGCCGTGAAGGCCACCTATGACGCCGTGGTGAAGCAGGAGGAGGGGCGGGTCCGGGAGGCCGGTGGCCTGCATGTGATCGGCACCGAACGCCATGAATCCCGCCGGGTGGACAACCAGCTGCGCGGCCGCGCCGGCCGCCAGGGTGACCCCGGCTCCACCCGCTTCTTCTTGTCACTGGAAGACAACCTGCTGCGCATCTTCGGCGGCGACCGGGTGGCCTCTCTGATGAATGCCTTCCGCGTGGAGGAAGACATGCCGATTGAATCCGGGATGCTTACCCGCTCGCTGGAGGGCGCCCAGAAGAAGGTGGAAACTTACTACTATGACATCCGCAAGCAGGTGTTTGAATATGATGAAGTGATGAATAATCAGCGCAAAGCAGTTTATACAGAACGCCGCCGGGTGCTGGAGGGCCGCGAGCTCAAGCAACAGGTGATCGGCTATGGCGAACGCACCATCGACGACATCGTGGAGGCCTACGTGAATCCGGATCTGCCGCCGGAAGAGTGGGATCTCAGCCGCCTGGTGGAGAAGGTGAAGGAGTTCATCTATCTCCTCGAAGACCTCGAGCCCAAGCAGCTCCAGGGCCTGGGGGTGGAGGAGCTCAAGGCCTTCCTGCAGGAGCAGATGCGCAATGCCTATGACATCAAGGAGGGTCAGATCGAGCAGCAGCGCCCAGATCTGATGCGCCAGGCCGAGCGCTTCTTCATCCTGCAGCAGATCGACACCCTCTGGCGCGAGCATCTGCAGGCGATGGATGCGCTGCGGGAGTCGGTGGGCCTGCGTGGCTACGGCCAGAAGGACCCGCTGATCGAATACAAGAACGAGGGCTACGACATGTTCCTCGAGATGATGACCCAGATGCGCCGCAACGTGATCTACTCGATGTTCATGTTCCAGCCGGCGCCGGCACCCCAGCGCGCCACCGTCTGACCAGCGCGCCATTGTCTGACCTGTGCGCCACGGTCTGAGCGGCGCTGACCAGCCCTTGGCCGATCAGCCGTTGCTCGTCAGCGGGTGGTGCCGGGGTTGTCGCCCAGGAACTCGAGGATCTCGCGGTCCTTGAGGCTCTGGGCCTCTCCGCGGCAGGGGTCAGGCAGGGGCCGCCCGGCGGCGATCTCCCGCAGGCAGGCCTGGGCCCGGGCCAGCTCCCCCTCCAGGTTGTCGATCCGCTCCATCAGGTTGCGGATCACGCGGGCCTCGGTGTCCGGCAGGGCGGAGTGGGCCAGGGGATCCACCCGCACGCCGCTCTGGTGCACGACCCGGCCGGGAATGCCCACCACCGTGCTGTCCGGGCCCACGTCCCGCAGCAGCACGGAGCCGGCGCCGATGCGGGTGTTGGCGCCCACCGTGATCGCGCCCAGCACCTTGGCGCCCGCCCCCACCACCACGTTCTCCGCCAGGGTGGGGTGACGCTTGCCGTGGGCCTTGCCCGTGCCGCCCAGGGTCACGCCCTGATACAGCAGGCAGTTGTTGCCCACCTCGGTGGTTTCCCCGATCACCACGCCCATGCCGTGGTCGATGAACACGCCATGGCCGATCCGGGCGCCGGGGTGAATTTCGATGCCGGTGAGCAGGCGGCCCAACTGGCTGAGCAGCCGCGGCAAAATCGGCAGGCCGGTGCTCCAGAGCCGGTGGCTGATGCGATGCAGCACCAGGGCATGCAGCCCCGGGTAACACAACAGGATCTCCAGCACCCCCCGGGCGGCAGGATCCCGATCCTTGATGATCGCCAGGTCGGCCTGGATTGCCTTGAGCATGCAGGCATCCTGCCGGAGCCCGAAGGCGTTTGACCGAGGGGTACCCGCTCGTGCATGATCAGCGGGTCGGCATCGCCGGCCCAGTCCCGTCAGCGGTTTCAGCCGCAGGCCGTTCGGGATTGCGGATGTAGCTCAGTGGTAGAGCATCTCCTTGCCAAGGAGAGGGTCGAGAGTTCGAATCTCTTCATCCGCTTTTCAGCCCTCAGGCGGCCAGCACGCCGATCTCCTTGCGCAGCTGGTCGATGGTGGCGCCGCCGAGGTAGCTCTGGGAGCAGTGCACCACGGGCATCCGCATCAGCTGGGAGCGGTTCTGGCGCAGGCTCTGCTCCACCAGCGGCAGGCTCGGCCGGTCGCAGAGCACATGGCCCGCCGCCCGCAGCAGCGCCAGCAGGCGGCTGCCGGTGTCGGGGTTGGCGGTCATCACCAGCAGCTCGTTGCCCCGCAGGCTGTGCAGGATCACCTCGGCGGCCCGCAGCACCCCCGGACTGATGCTCACCAGGCCGACGCAGCTTCCGGAGCGCAGCTCCTTGAGCAGGTTGAGCTCCTGGTGGAAGTCGTTGAGATCCACCGGCACCGCCCGCACCCCATGGCGCTTAGCGATCGCCTCCACCGGCTGCAGGAAGTAGCGGCTGGTCACCACCGTGCCGTTGTTGGAGGTTTCCAGCACACCCTCCAGCTCTTCCATCGGCACCACTTCCACCGGCACCTCGAGGCTGGGCACAAGCTCTTCGGCGATCAGCAGGGAGGCGCCAATGTCTTCCCGTGGCGTGCTCACCAGTACCCGGGCGCCACAGCGCAGGCGCCAGTCGATCTCGCGGGTCAGCATGTCGCGGGCCTGCTGCAGGGTGCAGCCCCCGTTCAGCAGGCCGTCAATGCTCTCGCGCACCTGGCGTTCCGCGTCCGGCAGCACCCGGTTGCGGGGGCCTGGCGGTGGCTTGATCTCCCGCGGCTTCTGCTGGTCGCGCACGTAGATGCCGGAGCCCGCCATGGCTTCCACCACGCCGTCGGTTTCCAGCTGCCGGTACACCTTGCTGATCGTGTTGCGGTGCAGACCGGTCTGCATGGCCAGCTGGCGCGTGCTCGGCAAGCGGTGGCCCGGGGGGTAGTGACGCGCCGCGATCGCGAAGCAGATCTGGTTGTACAGCTGGGTCGACGCCGGGATATCGCTTTCCTGTTGGATGTGAAATCGCACGCAGGAGTGAACCAGGGGAGCAGGGGCTCACCTTACGGAGCCTGAGCCCTGCGGACAATCCCCCTGTTGGCATACGGAGCTGTGCCGGTTCGTGGCCAGAATCCCCCTGAACTGCCTCTTGCCGATGGTTGATTCCGCCTCCCGCCCTGTGCTCTCGGCCTGGCAGCAGCTGCCGGGCGACCACCAGCCATCCCTGCGCTGCTGGTGGTCGCGGCCGGCCAGCGGCGCCCCCCGGGCTGCCGTGCTGGTGCTACCTGAGGTGTTCGGTGTCAATGCCTGGGTGCGCAGCGTGGCCAACCGCCTGGCGGCCGAGGGCTATGCCGCCCTGGCCCTGCCGATCTTTGCCCGCACCGCGCCGCAGTTCGAGGTGGGCTACGACGCCGCCGGCCTGGAGCTCGGCCGCCGGCACCGCGACCAGGTGACGGCCGCCGGCTGCCTCAAAGACGCCCGCCGCGCCATCGCCTGGCTGCAGGGCCAGCCCGGGTTGGAGGGCCGCCCTGTGGGCTGTGTGGGCTTCTGCTTCGGCGGCCACCTGGCCCTGCTCGTGGCCGGCCTGGAGGGGGTGGCCGCCACCTGCGACTTCTATGGCGCCAGGGTCTCGGTGTTCCGCCCCGGGGGTGGACCGCCCAGCCTGGAGCAGCTGCCTGGGATCTCCGGGGATCTGCTCTGCCTCTGCGGGGAAGACGATCCGCTCATGCCTGAGCCGGAGCGGCAGGCCATCGCCGCCGCCCTCGAGGCCGACAGCCGCCGCGATCCGGCTCGCCTGCGCCGTCTGGTGCTGGCCCCCGGCGCCGGCCACGGCTACATGTGCGAGCAGCGCGCCGACCACAACCCCTCACCGGCGGCCGAGGGTTGGCGGCTGATGCTGGAGCTGTTCGCCCGCCGCCTGGGCTGAGCCGCTGCTGCACTAGGGCGTCGCCGGGCTGGATCCGCCGCCTGGGGGTTCCGGGTTTCTGGACTCGACGGTTCTGGTCACCACCCGAGCGGCTGTCTTGACGGGCACTGGCTTGGGAGTGGCGGGCTTGCCCGCAGCAGGGGCCGAGCCTGGCTTGGGCACCGCCGCCTTGCGCGGGGTGAGAAACATGATCATGTTGCGCCCCTCCCGCTTGGGGGGCTGCTGGATTTCAGCCGCCGTCTCCAGATCGCGGGCCATGCGGTGCAGCAACACCTCCGCCAGGGCGGTGTGCTGAATCTCGCGACCCCGGAAGATCACGGTGCACTTCACCTTGTCGCCGGCCTTGAGAAAACGGGAAGCCTGGCCGATACGCACATCATAATCGTGCTGGTCAATCTTGTAGCGCATCTTCACTTCTTTGACCTCCGTTTGATGCGACTTCTTCTTGGCTTCCTTGGCTTTCTTTTCCTGCTCGAACTTATACTTGCCATAGTCCATGATCCGGCACACGGGCGGATCGGCCTTCTCGCTCACCAGCACCAGATCGAGCTCCCGGTCTTTGGCCACATCCAGGGCCGCCTCGCGGGTGATCACTCCCAGTTGACTGCCGTCGGCGTCGACCACCCTGAGCTGGGGGTAGTTGATGCGCTCATTGATGTTGGGCAGCTCCCGAACGGGAGCACGGCGGTCAAAACGGGGACGGGGCATTCAGTGGGGTGAGGATCTGGGGGG
>NZ_JADEWP010000120.1:0-7765 GCF_015207535.1 Cyanobium sp. LEGE 06143
GCTGAACAATTCCTGGCACCTGGGCGCAGCCTGGAGCTGGTGGACAGCCGCGGCCACAGCACCCTCACCCTCGCCCTCGACAGCTTCGCCGTGGAGCGCGATCCCGCCGGGCGGCCGGAACAGTTCCGCTCCGACCTGCGGCTGCTGGAAGGCGACGGCGAGACCGGCACGCTGCTGAAGGCTTCCCAGATCAGCGTCAACCACCCCCTGCGCTTCCAGGGCGTCACCCTCTACCAGGCCGACTGGGGGCTGGCCGCCATCACTGTTCAACTGGGCCGCAGCCCGCTGCTGCAACTTCCACTGCAGAGCTTCACTGAGCTGGGGGAGCAGGTGTGGGGCCTGGTACTGCCCACCCGACCCGATGGATCCGATCCTGTCCTACTCAGCCTCAGCAGCGAGCAGGGTCCGGTGGAGGTGTTCGGGGCTGATGGCGCCAGGCTCGGGCAGCTGGGGATCGGCGCCTCCCCACTGGAGGTCAACGGCCTGCCGGTGCGGGTGGCTTCGGTGCTGCCGGCCAGCGGCATCCTGCTGAAGCGTGATCCGGGAGTGCCCCTGGTGTACGCGGGGTTTGCCATCGCCCTGGCCGGCGGTGGCCTGAGCCTGCTGGCCACGCGCCAGCTCTGGGCGATCAGCGAGGCCGGGAGGCTGCACGTGGCCGGCCTCTGCAACCGCAATCTCGCGGCCTTCGCACGGGAGCTGCCTGAGTTGCTCAACCCGCCTCAGCAGGCCTGACGACTGCCGTGGCGAACCGTGACCACCGTGTGGACGTTGCCGCGCGGATTGAAATCAGCTTCCAGCTGCATCCATGTCGGCTCGCAGGCCACCACGAAGTCGTCCAGGATCCGGTTGGCCACCTCCTCATGGGAGATGCTGCGATTGCGGTAACTGTTCACGTAGAGCTTGATCGCCTTGAGCTCCATCACCCGGGGACCTGGCTGGTAGAGCAGGCGCAGAGTCGCGAAATCGGGATAGCCCGAAAAGGGGCAAAGGCAGGTGAATTCCGGCAGGGTGATGGCGATGTCGTAAGGACGCCCCGGCCGGGGATTGTCAAAGCAGATCAACCGGGATTCTGCGATGGCCCGTTCGCCGTAGAGGGGGGTCTGGGTGCGGCCCGGGGCGGAGCCGGCACTCGCCTCGGGCGTGGCAGATGGCGTGGACACGGCAGGGCACTGAGCGGGTCACGACCATGATGGCTGAAACCATCTGAGGGCCTGGGGCCCGCTCCGGCCCAGAAGCGGGGATCCTGTCGAGGCGCTGGCCAAGTAACATTGGCTACGACAACACCCCCTTGGCTCAGGCCTAATGGACTCCTCTCCGCCAAAAGCGGCGAGCCATGAGACCCTGATCGTCCAGCCCACCGGTATCCATGAAAAAAGTCGAGGCCATCATTCGGCCCTTCAAGCTTGAAGACGTCAAGATTGCGCTGGTCAATGCCGGCATCGTGGGCATGACCGTCAGCGAGGTTCGCGGCTTTGGTCGTCAGAAAGGTCAGGTGGAGCGCTATCGGGGTTCCGAATTCACGGTGGAATTCCTCCAGAAGCTCAAGCTCGAAATCGTGGTAGATGACGACAAGGTGGACACCGTGGTCAATGCCATCCAGGACGCTGCCCGCACCGGCGAAATCGGCGATGGCAAGATTTTTGTGGGCACCATCGACGGCGTGATCCGCATCCGCACCGGTGATCGCGACAGCGGCGCGATCTGAGCCCGTCGGGCTCTGACCTCTCTTCCCTGAGCACGCCAGCTCAGCTCTGCCCCCTCCACCACCAGCTCTGCTCCCCTCCAGCAGCAGAGCAGAAGGGGGCAGTGCGGCCCCCTTTCCCACGACACCGGCTCAGGGGGTGGCCAGGGCGAGGTCAACGCACGCTTTGATCGCTGCAATCCTGTCCTTCGGATCCTGCGGCAATGCCCAGTTCGCCAGCGCTGGAACGCTCTCCAATGCCGCCGAACGCAGCCAGAGCAGGTACTCGTGGTTGCCGGCAGGGCCTGTGATCGGAGAGGCCACCAGGCCTGTGGCCTGAAGGCCCAGCTGTTCAGCGGCCGTCAGCACCGCCGTGATCGCCCCGACATGGGCCTGCGGACTGCGGACCACACCGCCTTTGCCCACCTGGCCCTTCCCCACCTCGAACTGGGGTTTGACCAGCAGGATCAGATCGCGCCCTGCAGTGGCTGATGATCCTCTCAGCAGCGCCAGCAAAGCCGGCAGCACCCGGGCCAGGGAGATGAACGACACGTCGGCGACGGCCAGATCCGGTCTGGGGTCGCTCGCGCCGAACAGCGCTTCAGGGGTGAGATGGCGCAGGTTCGTGCGCTCCTTGAGCACCACCCGCGGGTCACAGCGCAGCCGCCAGGCCGTCTGGCCGTAACCCACATCAATGCCGTACACCCGCGCAGCCCCGTGCTGCAGCAGGCAGTCGGTGAAGCCGCCCGTCGAGATGCCGCCATCGAGACACACCCGACCGCTCACAGGGATCGGGAAGCTGGCCAGGGCCAGCTCCAGCTTCTCGCCACCTCGGGACACGTAACGGGGCAGCTGCAGCACGTTCAGCGGCAACGCAGGCGCCACCTCAGTGCCGGGTTTGTCAAGGATGCGCTCGCCGCTGCGCACCCGGCCGGCGCGGATCAGCACCTGGGCCTGTTGGCGTGTCTCCACCAAGCCGCGGGCCACCAGTTCCAGATCCAGGCGCTGTTTCGAAGCCACGACTCCGGGAGCGGACAGGTGTTGCCGTTCCCTGATCAAACCACAAAGCAAACGGAACAGATTGCGTGATTGTCCACGGCGGCGCCCGCAGCCGCCTGAAGATGGCCCCAGCCCCCGAGCGGCAGTATGCAGTCCAGCGCAGCCAGCATTCCACCCACAGCCCAGGTGGCCGACCTGGAACGCCACCGTCAGTCGGCCCAGCTCATCGAGGCCCTGAGCCCTGGCAGCTTTGTCACGCTGCGCAACCAGCCCCCCGACCTCCCCCCCTTCCAGCTGATCCAGTGCCGGGGTGGGCGCTGCTGGGTACGCCAACAGAGCTGGGGGGCGATGGTGCAATGGGAGGTGGCCCACCGCCAGCTGAGGGTCCTGGCCTGACCCCGGTGGTCCTAACAGCCGCGTCCCGAACGGCCCCATCCATACCGACCCATACATTGGATGGGCCGTTCCCACCCGCTGGGCCTTGATCAAGCGTTACACCCTGCCTGAGATGGGCGCCATCTGGAGCGAGCAGGCCAAGTTCCAGAGCTGGCTAGACGTGGAAATCGCCGCCACAGCCGCCAATAGCGAGCTGGGTCGGGTGCCCGCCGAGGCCCTGGCCCAGATCAGGGAAAAGGCCAGCTTCAGCGTGGAGCGGATCCTCAGCATCGAGGCCGAGGTACGCCATGACGTGATCGCCTTCCTCACCAATGTGAATGAACACGTGGGTGACGCGGGACGCTACATCCACGTGGGCATGACCAGCTCCGACGTGCTCGACACGGGCCTGGCGTTGCAGATGAAGGCCTCCGTGCAGGTGCTGCGCCAGGAACTGGATCAGCTAGCCGAGGCGTTGCGCAGCATGGCCCGACAGCACAAGGACACGGTGATGATCGGCCGCTCCCATGCGATTCACGGCGAACCGATCACGTTCGGCTTCAAGGTGGCCGGCTGGCTGGCCGAGACGCTGCGCAACCAGGAGCGGCTCGAGCGGCTCGAGCAGGTGGTGAGCGTGGGTCAGATCAGTGGCGCCATGGGCACCTACGCCAACACCGACCCTGAGGTGGAGGCCATCGCCTGCAGGCAGCTGGGCCTGGTGCCGGACACGGCCAGCACCCAGGTGATCGCCCGCGATCGCCATGCGGAATACGTTCAGACCCTGGCCCTGGTGGGAACCGCACTGGAGCGCTTCTCCACCGAGATCCGCAATCTGCAGCGCACTGACGTGCTGGAGCTGGAAGAGAACTTCGCCAAGGGCCAGAAGGGCAGCTCGGCCATGCCCCACAAGCGCAATCCAATCCGCAGCGAACGGATCAGCGGTCTGGCCAGGGTGCTGCGCAGCTACACCGTGGCGGCCCTGGAAAACTGCGCCCTCTGGCATGAACGCGACATCAGCCACAGCTCGGTAGAGCGCATGATGCTGCCCGATTGTTCAGCCACCTTGCAGTTCATGCTGAGGGAGATGACTGAAGTGGTGGGGGGTCTGGGGATCTACCCCGAAAACATGATCCGCAACATGAACATCTATGGCGGCGTTGTGTTCAGTCAGCGCGTGTTGCTTGCCCTGGTGGAATCGGGTCTCAGCCGCGAAGAGGCCTACCACATTGTCCAGACTCATGCCCACGCGGCCTGGAATTCCGAAACCGGCAACTTCCGAGACAACCTCGAAGGCGACCCGGCGGTCACAGAGCTCCTGAAGGCAGAGGCTTTGGCGGACTGTTTCACCACGGAACTGCACCGGGAGAATCTGAATGTGATCTGGCAGCGGCTGGGGATCTGAGCGATCCCAGCATTCAACACTACGCCTCAGCGAGTCAGAATGTTGTAAAGGGAGGCAGCATTCAACAGGGGACCGAGGGGCGCCACCGCTTGCGACAGAGTGTCATTGAAACGGGTCCAGTTGTTACGGGACACCACGATCACATCACCATTCCGCAGGGGGGGATTGGCCTCCGAACCCAGTTCGGCTGAAGGGTCAAAGGCCACCTCCTGGGAAAGGATCGAACCATCGGCCTCCAACCGCAGCAGGCGGACGTTGGAGACCCTGGCGCGCTGGGGGTCAAGACCGCCGGCGGCCATCACCGCATTGGTCAGGGGGCTATTTGACTTCACCTGCTTGATACCAGGAACCTCTACTTCACCAACGACATTGACCGAGATGGCGTCGGGAGCGAAGTTGGAAGCACCAGTAGCAATCAAGGCTTCATTGGATCGAGCGCCTTCCAACTTGCCGACCCTGATCATGTCACCGTCATTAATCAGGGGATTAACGACCTGTACATTGTTCATCAGGACGCTGAGATAGTCGAAGTGATATTCACGCGGCGCCTCTCCAGGAACATTGCCCTGGCGCACCAGCACCAGATTGGAGAGATCCCCCATGGCCGTGATGCCGCCTGCCCGCTGGATCGCATCCACCATGGTGGGCCAACCAGAGGTTGCCACCACCGTGCCCTCCACACCGGGGCCTGCCGCTCGCAACGTTGACGTCGATGGATCACGGCTGAGGGTATAGAAGCCTGGCCGCTCCAGCTGACCCACCAACGACACCCGCACCGGCCTAGGCGCGATCAGGTCGATGTAGACCAGGGGTCGACGCAGGATCGTGGAGTAGAGACTTGTGATGCGCTGGTTGGATTCATCCAGCGTTAAACCCCACACATTGACTGACCCGATCCGAGGTAGGTTCACCGTGCCGTCGCTGAGAACTTCCGTTTCTGCGGCATAGCCTTCAACCTTGAAAACAGAAATCCTCACCCGATCTCCGGGCGCCAGGCGGTAGCGGAAATTGCTGGTTTCCGGGCTGAAGGTGGCCCGGCGCGCGCGGGCCTGCCTGGTCTGGCGCTGCTGTTGCACCGCGGGTTGACCCGGGAAGGCGCTGGGCACCGAGGGATCTGACTGGGGCGCAGCTTTCTCCCCAGTCATCGGGTAAGCCTGGCGCTGGGCCAGCCAAGCACCGGAAGCGGCCTGCGGGGCGAAAGGCTGCCGCTGGCCTGCCTGAGCAGGGATGCCGAGAACCATCAGTCCAGGACTGGCGAGCAGCAGCCCCGCAGCTCCAATCCGCAGCGGTGCCTGGGCGGCGGCTGTCAAATGGACACGGACGGAGAGCAGCATCGAAACCTCGACAAACACGCTGACCTCCGGCCGCTACTGGCGGTTCAGCATTGGTCTCTCACTGTAAGGGCAGAGTCCGTTCGGATCCAGGTGACAGCCTCAGAACCGGCGGGGCCTCAGGGCCTCAGCCCTGGGCCTTGGTTCTGAGCCTGCCAAGGTGGTTTCATGGGCAGCACGACCGTCCACCGCGCTCAGCCCCAGCGACCGATGATCCCCCTGAGCCGTGCACTGATTGACGACATCAAGCCATTTTATTTCTTTTCCAACTACGGATTAACCCTCTTTCTTATTCCTGGCAACACGTTCGAAAACTTTTCAGACGAAGTCGGCCTGCTGCGAGAGCTGACCTACAGACAGAAGCTTTCTGGCTCCGGAAACAACAAAGACTTGGATGGCAGAGATCCATTCTACGATCACTTTATTTTGGTTGACGATGCAACATTTGCCCTTGCAGGGACAGCCCGCCTGCAGTTTGTGCCTGTTCAAACCCCTTCTACTGACCCCAGCCCTAGCGGTCTTGCCCATAGCTCTGCAACGTCATATCTTGAGCACGTCTACCCAGGAATCAAAAATTTTCTGATCACCCGTGGCAGCCATCTTGAGATCGGCAGGGTCGCAATTTCGCCGGCATTTCAGAGGCAACCTGCTTCCCTGATGACCCTATTCCGAGGAGGCCTTCAAGCAGCCATTGCCTCAGGCTACACTGCTATTTATGGATTAGTATCCTATAATCACTTCCAATATCCAGGCAGTGTGAATGATTACTTTCTTCGTTCCCTGATGCTCTCTCCGTTCAGGGACGACAACACTGACATCCCCCCGGCCCGCTACCCAAGGGGGTTCCGCGGTGATGAACGCCACGCGGGTGGCAGCTGCCAATCCATCCAGAGGCTGGAAGGTGAAACCCAGAAACAGCTGGCCAGCTTCAAGCTCCCGGTGTTGTTACGCCAATACATCAATCTCATGAGTGCCAAAAGTCATGACATCTCAGTGGCCAAAGACTTTAACCAGATCACCGAGATTTTAATGACAGCCGACCTCACAAAGGTACCCCGCCGACGGCTGCAGCATTTCATTGGCTTTTCCCACGCGCCGGTGTACCGGCAGTTTCCCTGGTTCCGTGGTCTTTCTGAGGTTGACCCCAGTGGTCCTGGCCGTGCTGGCAAACCCTTGAGTAAGTGATAAAATACTCGTCGTAGAGCACCCGGTCAGACCCCGCTCCAGCTCGTCATAGTAGCAAACTCTTGACAGATTCAGTCACCCCAGAATCCAACGAAGGGCTGCCATCCTGCGCAGGCCACCTGCAATCAGAACCCAGCCCCGTGCTCACCGAGGCAGAGATTCTGGCTGGTTTGAAAGATATTCTGGCCCGGATCGCCGGGGTGGATCCCGCGGGTATTGAGTTGGATGCCCTCATCATTGATGATGTCGGTGTTGACTCCCTTGGTTTCTATGAGATTCTGATTGAGGCCGATGAAACTATGGGCATCAAAATCGAAGAAAAAGATCTCCTTACCTTCAAGACTGTGCGCGACATCGTTGATTACGTCAATGCCCGTGCATTCACCGCGACCCAGCCAGCCCCTCGCTGAATGCCCCAGGGCCGGGGCCTGAGCACGGTTGGGGCTCTGTAGGCGCAGGCCCCACCACGTAGGTTTGGCCATGTTTCGCGCACAGCGCTGAACCCAGCCGTGGCCAAGGAGAGGATCGCCATCACGGGCATGGGAGCCCTCTCGCCTCTGGGTGCCGGGGTAGAGAGCTGCTGGCAGGCCTACCTCGCAGGCCGATCAGGCATCAGCCTTCTGGCGGACGGGTGGGCTCAGGACTTGCCATCCCGGGTGGCGGGGATGATCCCAGACGAGCCCACGGCCCAGTTGGAGCCCCTGCTCAGGCGCCGCCTCGATCGCTGCTCCCAGTTGGCCTTGCTCGCGGCCAGGGAGGCCTGGCAGGGGGCGGGCCTCGACGCTCCTGGTG
>NZ_JADEWP010000121.1:0-7652 GCF_015207535.1 Cyanobium sp. LEGE 06143
TTGTCCGCGCGGGAATCTCCTTTACCCGGACGATCCCTGAACTTGTCAGCGCGCTATTCCTTGTCTTGCTCTTCGGCTTCGGCCCGGTCGCTGGGATCCTGGCGCTCGCCATTCACAGCATCGGTTTTCTCGGCAAGTTTTATGCCGAGGATGTCGAGACGGCCGAACTGCGCCCACAGGAGGCCCTGACTGCGCTCGGGGCCGGCCGCCTGACTGTCCTGCGGCTCGCTGTCCTCCCGAATGTCATACCGTCCTTCGTGGCCCTGACCCTTTATGTAGTCGACCGGAACATCCGCATGGCGACCGTCATTGGCCTCGTCGGGGCTGGGGGGATCGGCCAGCTGTCAACGCGGTGCGGAACGGGTGGCCCGACGCTAGGGGTCTGGCCCGCCCTTGCTAGCCGGACGGATGGCGCCCTGTTGGCTGGCCCAGCGCAGCTGGCGCACCATCCCCCGCAGCAGCGCGGTGTCTTCACTGCTGGGGGTGGCGCGCTGCAGCAAGGCCCGCAGCTTGGCCATCCGCGCCCGGGCGGTGTGGGGGTAGAGGAAGCCCACGGCCAGAAACAGAGCCTCCGCATCGCTGAGCAGATCCTCGAGCTCGCCGCGCCGGCAGGGCTCCCGGCTGGGCTGGCCTGCTGCCGGGGTTCCGCCGAGGCCCCGCCAAGCCTGCAGGGCCAGCGCCACCGCATGGGAGAGGTTGAGGGAGCGGTAGGGGGTGGCGGTGTCCAGCTGCAGCAGGCAGCCGGCCTGCAGCAGTTCATCGTTGCTGAGGCCCCGGTCCTCCCGGCCGAACACCAGCGCCACGAGCTTGTCCGCGGGCCCATCGGCCAGCCAGGTCAGGGCCGGAATGGCGTCCAGCAGGGGCAGGGGCTCCCCTGCGCCACGGCCGCTGGTGGCGACCACCCGGTGGCAGTCGGCCAGGGCTGCCGCCAGGTGGGGGAACACCCGGGCCCGCTCCAGGTGGGCCACCCCGTGCACGGCCATGCGGCGGGCCTCCTCTCCGAGCGGATCGCAGCGGGGGGCCACCAGCCGCAGCTCCTGAACATCGAAATTGGCGCAGAGGCGCGCCACGCTGCCCACGTTGAGGGGGCCGGCAGGCTCCACCAGCACCACCGCCAGCGGCGAGATCCCCTGCCGGGGAGCGCTCGCCTCGGGAGGCTGCGTCACACCAGCCCGTTCAGGTAGGCCAGCAGGTCGGCCATGGCCTGGGGTTCGGGCTGGAAGCGCGGCATCGGCGGCGTACGGCCGCTCACCACCTGTTGGATCAGCTGGCGCTGGTTCTTGCGCTGGGACACGCCGTGCAGGTCGGGGCCCACCAGGCCCTGGGCGGCAATGCCGTGGCAGCCGCTGCAGTTGAGCCTGAACAGCTGGGCCCCGTGCTCCACCGACCCCCGCAGTTCAAGGGTCTGGCGGGTGTAGGGGTCCCGGCTGGAGGCCGGCAGCACCAGCAGGGCCACCACCACGCAGGCCGCTGCCGCCGCCAGCACGAGGGCCGCCACCAGGCCCCGGGGAATGGCGGGTTGGACGATCTGGCCGGTCATCGAGGCGGGTGGGGGCTGCAGGACAGGGAAGCGGTTCTAGGGAAGGGGCGAGGCAGGATCAACGTTGCCATTGCCTTCCCCAACAATGGCGCTGCCCATGGGAAGATTGTGGACTGAGGCCTGTTGCGCGTTCACATGATCGAACCCCTGCTCTGCGGCATCGTGCTCGGCCTGGTCCCCGTGACGCTGCTGGGTCTGTTCGTGGCTGCCTGGAACCAATACCGCCGCGGCAGCGCCCTCGACGCCTGACGGGCCCCAGGGCCTCAGGATGATCACGCTGGTGGAGCCGTAGCGCCGCTGCTGAGCGAGGCTCCATGTCGGCGGCACTGCCGGTGCAGCGTCGCTGGCGCATTCCAGCAGCAGCCTGCCGTGGCCGCTGAGCCACCCCCCTTTGGAGATGGCCTGCGCCAGGGCTGGGTACAGCCCGGCCCGGTAGGGCGGATCGGCGTAGATCAGGTCGAAGGGCTGGCCCTGGCAGCCCCGCTGCAGCCAGCGCACCACCTCGCAGCAGTGCACCTGCACCCGGCCGGTGCCGGGCTCAGGCCCGCCCTCTACAACGGGCACACCGCCCAGCACCAGCTCCAGGTTGCGCCGGGCCAGGGAGGCCAGGCGGCGATCCTGCTCCACGGCCACCACCAGCCGGGCACCGCGCTGCAGGGCCTCGCAGGCCATGGCGCCGCTGCCGGTGCAGAGATCAAGCCAGCGGCAGCCGTCCAGCTCGGGGGCCAGGTGATTGAGCACGGCCTGCCGCACCCGCGACGGCGTTGGGCGGGCCTTGGCTCCAGGAGGGCTTTCGAGCTTGCGGCCGCCGCTGAGGCGCAGGCTCACGGTGTCCGCTCCACGCCACGGGCCTGCTCCAGCCACTCCAGCCAGCGCCGCAGCATCGCTTCGCCCGCCTCCGCCGACTTCTCGGGGTGGAACTGGCAGGCGGCGATCGCTCCCTGCCACACCGCCGCGCTCACCAGCTCCCCCGCCACGCTCACCCAGGCGGTGGTGCAGGCCGGGTCCAGGGGATCCGCGGCGTAGGAGTGCACGAAATAGACCCAGGCTTCAGGGGCTTCGGCGGGCAGGAGCGGACTGGCCCGGCCCGGCACCAGCGGCTCCCAGCCCATGTGGGGGATCGGATGGCCCGGCTTGCGGGGCAGGGCCCGCACCCGGCCGGGGATCAGCCCCAGGCCCCGGGAACGGCCCTCGTCACTGGTCTCGAACAGCAGCTGCAGGCCCAGGCAGATGCCCAGCAGGGGGAGTCCTGCGCCGCACCAGTGGCGGGTGGCGGCGGCGAGCCCGCTGCTCTCCAGCCGTTCCATGGCCGGATCAAAGGCCCCCACGCCCGGCAGCACCAGGCCGTCACAGCCCTGCATCTGCTCGGCGGCCTGCACCGGCACCACGGCGGCCCCCAGGCGCTCGAAGCCCCGCTGCACCGAGTGCAGGTTGCCCATGCCGTAGTCGATCAGGCCGATGCGGGTCATGCCGGCTCCTGGCTCGGCAGCTCCACCGGGAGGTCTGAGGGAACGTCCATGGCGTTGAGGCTATCGATCAGCTGATACAGCCGCCCCATCCGCCGCCTGTCGAAATGAAAGCGCAGACAGGGCCGCAGAAAGCCGCGCTGATCGATGCTTTCGGCGGCCTGAATGCTGCCCTGGTCCACCAGGTCGTCGTAGCTGAGGTTCAGCTGGCGCAGCTGCTCCGCTGTGAGGGAGGCGTTGAGCAGCAGCTCCACCCGGTCCCGTTCCAGGGTGGCGGCGTGGAAGCGGCGGTAGAAGCGCTCGATCTGGGCCATGGCCGCCTCGGCGCTGTCCGTGAGAAACAGCAGGGAGGTGTCCTCCGGGGAGATCAGCCCCCGTTCCTGCATCGCGTTGAGGCTGTGCTCCTGCCAGCTGAGCCAGAAGGGGTCGTCCGGGGCGGCCAGCAGCACCAGTGGGATCGGAGGGGTGCGACCGGTCTGGATCAGCGTGAGCGACTCGAACAGCTCGTCGAGGGTGCCGAAGCCACCGGGCAGCACCACCAGGGCATCGCTCTCCCGCAGGAAGAACAATTTGCGGGTGAAGAAGTAACGGAAGTGCAGCAGCCGACCGTCACAACTGCTCACGATCGGATTGGGATGCTGCTCGAAGGGCAGGTCCACATTGAGGCCGATGCTGCGCTCACAGCCCGCGCCCCGGTTGGCGGCCTCCATGATGCCGCTTCCGGCGCCGGTGATCACTTCAAACCCTGAGGCCACGGCGGCTTCGGCCAGCTGCTCAGCCAGCTGGTAACTGGGATCATCCAGCTCGGTCCGGGCAGAGCCGAACACCGACACCTTGCGCACATCCCGGCGAGGACGGAACACCGCCAGGGCTTCACTGATGTCAGCCAGGGTGCCTTCGACAATGCGCCAGGCCTCGGGCTCCTGCTCCTGCCGGCAGATGTCCAGAAGGGATACCAGGGCCCGGTCGATCAGGCGCCGCTGGGGATGGTTCCGGCTCACGGCCGCGATCGCATCCAGGGGGCTCAGGCCACCGGCCCTGGTAGCGGGCTGGATGGGCCTGGAACCGCTCATGGGTTGGAACTCAACACAGGGGCGAGGCCCCTGAGGGGCTCGAAGCGGGCCCGCTTCAGAGGTATTTGGAGATGGTGCCTGAGAGGGTGGTCTTGGGGACGGCCCCCACGACCGTGTCCACTTTCTGACCACCCTTGAACACCATCAGGGTTGGGATGCTGCGGATGCCGTACTGACTGGCGACGTTGGGGTTCTCGTCGGTGTTGAGCTTGAACACCTTGATCTGGCCCTCGAACTCCTTGGCGATTTCGTCCACGATCGGCGCCACCATCCGGCAGGGTCCACACCAGGGAGCCCAGAAATCCACCAGCACGGGCACGTCGCTCTTGAGCACGTCCTGTTCGAAGGAGGCGTCGGTAACGGCGGCTGCGCTGGACATCCTTGTGGTGATCGGGTTTCTGCAATCTAGCAAGGGCCGTCTGATCTCCCCTGACGAGGCCAGACAAGCGTTGCAGGGCGTTAAGGACAAAAGGCCCGGACGTGCCGGGCCGGAGGGTGTGAGGAGTGTGCGAGCTGTGAAGCCCCCACGGTTTCAAGATAGGACTTACTTGCCCATGCCCAGCTGCTGGGCCTTCTGGTACACCTTGCCCTCGGTGAGCAGGGACGGGGCCACCACCACCTCCACCTGCTGCATCTCCTTGAGGGTGCGGGCCCCCAGGGTGCCCATGGAGGTGCGGATGCAGCCCAGCAGGTTCTGGGTGCCGTCGTCGAGGCCCGCCGGACCCCGCAGGATGGTCTCCAGGCTGCCGGTGGTTCCCACCTGGATCCGGGTGCCCCGCGGCAGCACCGGGCTGGGGGTGGCCATGCCCCAGTGGAAGCCCCTGCCGGGGGCTTCGCTGGCCCGGGCGATGGGGGAGCCGATCATCACGGCGTCAGCCCCGCACGCCAGGCACTTGCAGATGTCGCCGCCGGTGACGATGCCGCCGTCGGCCACCACCGGCACGATCCGGCCCGTCTCGGCGGCGTAGTCGTCGCGGGCGGCGGCACAGTCGGCCACGGCCGTGGCCTGGGGGATGCCGATGCCGAGCACACCGCGGCTGGTGCAGGCCGCACCCGGCCCGATCCCCACCATCACGCCGGCGGCGCCAGCCCGCATCAGCTTCAGGGCCACCTCATAGGTGACGCAGTTGCCGATCACCACCGGCACGCCGAAGTCGCGGCAGAGGGCCTCGAGATCGAGGGTCTGCTGGCCCTCAGGCCCCACGTGCTCGGTGCTCACCACCGTGGCCTGCACGAAGAACAGGTCGGCACCGGCTTCGGCGATCGCCTTGCCGAAGCGGATGGCGGCCACCGGGGTGGCGCTCACGGCGGCGATGCCGCCCTGGTCCTTGATCTCCTTGATCCGCCGGCGGATCAGGTCTTCCCGCACCGGCTGGCTGTAGAGCTCCTGCATCAGCCCCACGAACTCACTCTTGCCCACGGCCGTCATGCGGTCGAGCACGGGGTTGGGGTCGTCGTAGCGGCACTGCACCCCTTCGAGGTTGAGCACGCCGAGGGCCCCCTGGCGGGTCAGTTCCACGCACATGCCCACGTCCACCACGCCATCCATGGCACTGGCGATGATCGGGATGTCGCGCTTGATCCCCCCCAGAGTCCAGCTGCTGTCCGTCACCGAAGGGTCCACCGTGCGGCCGCCGGGCACCAGGGCGATCTCGTCGATGCCGTAGGCGCGACGGACGGTTCGGGAGCGGCCCAGCTGGATGTCCACCGGAAACTGACGTATTGGGGTCAAGCTATCAAGTGGTCTGACGAGCTCCGCCACCGCCAGGCAGGCCTTCAGCCGCCGCCGAGGAACGACTCCCAGCGCTGCCTGAGGCCGGCCACGAGCTCGCGGCGCTCGCTGCTGCGCAGCAGTTTGGGCAGGCCCTTGCGCAGCACCCAGATCACCCCCACCAGCTCCAGCAGGCCGGGCACCAGGGGCAGACCGTTGAGCGCGCCGAGCAGGGAGGCGTAGATCCGCAGCACCAGCACAACCGCCACCACAGCCAGCAGGGCCGTGAGGGGTGTGCGGGACTGCTGCCAGATCCGCTGCAGCTCGCCGCTGGCCAGCCAGTCCTGCAGTTTGCCGCTGAGCAGGGCCCACTCGCCCCCCTCAGCGCCGTCGGCGTCCGCGCCCTCCAGCGGCGGCACGGTGATCGTGGCGGCGATGCTGGGGTCGAGTGCGGGGCTGGGCTCCGGGGGCACCCCAGGAGCTGCCGCGGTGACGCCCGCATCGGGGGGGATGGCCGCCGGCTCGGCAGGCGGGGTGCTCTCGGGTTGAGGCGGCTGCGGGATCGTCTCTGCCGAGCTGTCTGCGGCCCCGCTCTGCTCAGCCCCGCTCTCCCCAGTCTTGTTCTCCTCAGCCATGGCCCTCCGGCAACCGTGCGGTGATCGTGGTGGGGGGGAGCTTAAGCGTGGTTGCCGTGGTGGTCAGACATCAGGGATCGAGCGGCAGCTGGGCGGATCGGCTGCCCAGGGCCCGGCTGGGCAGACGCAATGGGAAACGGCCGGCCGGCAGGGCCTCCAGCAGCTGCTGGGCGATCTCCTCGGCCAGGCGGGGGCTGTGGGCCGGCGCACAGCGCACGGGGCGGTCTCGCAGCCGGAAGCTGCCCTGGGTCAGCTCGGCGTAGCTGACACGCCCGAAGGCCGGCTTGACCCGCCTGGGCAAGGCCAGATCCAGCACCGTGGCCGCGAGCTCTGAGGCCCCGGCCGCAGCCTGGCGGGCGCCATCGAGGTGGAGCAGGGGCACCGGAGCTGCGATCGCCACCAGCAGGGCACCGCCATGGCCCTCGAAGTGAGCGGCCCGGAGCCAGCGGCGATCGAGGCCATGCAGATCCACCGCCACCGCCACGGCGGCTCCGGGGGTGGTGGCATGGCCGCTGGCCTGGCGCCGCGGGCTCGGCTGGTGGCCGCTGCCACTGCCCATCACCCAGCCGATGCAGCCGGCCACGAGCACAGGGGAGCCCGGCCCAAGCAAGCTCAGGGCGGGCATGGTGAGGCCGATGCTGCCGGCGCCACCGCAGCTGTACAGGCCTGTGGTGAAGGGGCCCAGCAGCGGGCCGAAGGGGCTGTGGCACACCCCGGGGGCGCTGCTCACCGCCACCACGCCGTTTTCGACGATGGCGCGGTGCAGCAGCAGACGTCCGGCACCGATGCGCTCCAGGTTGAGGTCGGTGTGGAGCTCCCGCCTGGGGTGCAGGGGTGTGGCCTCGCCACTGGCATCGAGGGGGAGGGTCTGGCCCGCCAGCAATTGATCCAGCACGGTGGCGCCACTGAGCCGGTCGGGGTCCGCCAGGCCGCCGCCGATCGGCAGCACCAGTTCGCCGCTGCCGCCGCTGGCCAGGCCGCTGACGCCGCCCAGCTGGACGCTGTGCAGCCGGATCGGCGGATCACTGGGGCCCAGGGAGAGGTGCAGGGACGCCTGGTCGGTGAACACCGCATCGGCGGCCACCACCACATCGGTGCTGGCAAAGGCCGCTTCGAGGCCCTCCTGCCGTACCAGGCGGCGGTAGGCGCTGGCACGGCGCACCCGCAGGTCGCCGCGCTGCTGCCGCTGCTGCAGCTGGGCTTCGCTTCGGATCGGTGGCTCCATGG
>NZ_JADEWP010000124.1:0-7470 GCF_015207535.1 Cyanobium sp. LEGE 06143
TGTATAAGAGACAGCTGGCGAACAGCGTGAGGGAGGTGAGATCCAGCCCCCAGAGCTGCAGCAGCACCAAGGTGCCCACCAGCAGCAGGCCATAGCGGGCCACAAAGGCCACGGCCTCCTGGCCGCCGGCGCTCATGCCCGTGTAGCGCAGCACCCGTTTGCGCAGCAGGCTCTGCAGCACCCCTACGGCCTGGGTCAGCGCCACGAACAGCAGCAGCAGCACTGCCACGTCCTGGAGGGAGTAGCTGCGCTGCCCCAGCGGCAGGAACGGGGACCCCAGCCAGCTGCGCGTGGCGGCCACCAGGCCGGCGCTGAGCCGGCGGCTGGCGGGGAACAGATCCATCGCGGCCGCCGCGGCTGCCACCCACACCCCGGCCTGAAGCAGTAATAGGGCCGCGCGCAGCAGGAACCGGCTGGAGCGGTCGCGGCGCTCGCCCTCCATGCCCAGGGGCACCAGGGCCCGGGGAAACCAGCGCTGCCACAGACGCCGCAGCAGCAGGTGCAGGCCCAGGGCCGCCAGCAGGATGGCCAGGGCCACCGGCAGCATCCGCACCAGGTGTTCGGGGCGGCGCTCCCGCCGGGCGGTGGCGATGGCCTGCTCGAGTTTTCGTTGCCAGAGCTCGGCCTGATCCCGGGCCTCGAGGCCCTCGGCCACGTCCCGCTCGGTCACCGTCACCAGGGTGCGGCCGTTGAGGCTCAGCACCGGCAGGTTGTTGGTCTGGCGCACCTCCAGCTGCACCGGCCCGCCGGAGGCGATCGCCTCCTCCAGCCGCTCGTTCACGGTGTCGCTGCGCTGCTGGGCGCTGAGCGTGCGCGATGGCCAGAGTTCAAACAGCCGGCGGCCATCCAGCACGATCGGGGCTGAGCTGGCGGCAGGGTTGGCTCCTGCCCCCAACTCCGCCAGGGCCGGGAGCCCCAGGCCGGCTACCAGCAGCAGGCTCAGCACCAGGCTGAACAGTGGGCGGAGCAACCGGCTGAGCCATGGACCCACCGCCGGTGCCGCCAGGCCCCTCCGCGCTGTCATGGCTTCTCGGCACTGCGATCAGGTTAGGAACCCAACCGGCAGCCCCCGGCAGGCCGGGGCCAGCGCACCACCGTTGACTTCAGCAACCGGGCCGCTGGTCGCTAGGGAAGCCATCGGCCGCACCCTGGGACTCAGGCCCATCCTCACCAGCGGCCAAGCCCAGCGGCATGGTCACCGACCGACTGCATCGACACCCAGACCCTCCGCCGGGAGCAGGCCGATGCCAAGGCCTTTCAGAACACCGAGAGCAGCCTGTGGCTGCCGCGCTCCTGGTTGATCGATCACCGCCTCAGGACGCACTCAGCCCTTGCCTGACGCTCACCTCAGCAGCGGCTCAGCAGCAGCTCAGAGAGCGGCTTTGCTGAACAACCGGCTGAGACACAACACCTGGGCAACTCTGCAACAGTTGCAGAAGTGGTGCCCGTGCAGAAGAACGATGCCGTCGGTTCCTCCCAGCCAGGCTTCCCCCGACGGCGCTGCGCTGCGGCCCGGGCCGCCCCACGCCGAGGACGGCCAGGCGGTGCTGCGTCAGTTCGGCAGCCAGCCCGACCGCGGCCTGGAGGCCGCCGAGGTGGCCCGCCGGCAGGAGCGCTACGGCTGGAACGCCTTGCCTGAGCTGCCGGGCCCGCCGGCCTGGCTGAAGCTGCTGGTGCAGTTTCACCAGCCCTTGATCTACATCCTGCTGGCGGCGGGACTGATCAAGGCCCTGCTGGGCTCCTGGGCCAACGCCCTGGTGATCTGGGCCGTGGCGCTGATCAATGCTGTGATCGGCGCCGTGCAGGAGGCCAGGGCAGAGGGGGCGATCGCCGCCCTGGCGCGTTCGGTGAGTACGGAATCCACGGTGCTGCGCGATGGCCAGACCTTGCGGATCTCCTCGCGCGACCTAGTGCCGGGGGATGTGGTGCTGCTGGCGGCCGGCGACAAGGTGCCAGCCGACCTGCGCCTGCTTGAGGTGCGCGACCTGCAGATCGACGAGTCGGGCCTCACCGGCGAATCCCTGCCTGTGGCCAAGGAGCTGGCAGCGCTGCCGGCGGACACCCCCCTGGCCGACCGCCGCTGCATGGCGTACGCCGGCAGCTACGTGACCTTCGGCCAGGGCCGGGGTGTGGTGGTGGCCACCGGTGAGGCCAGCGAGATGGGAGCGATCTCCCGCTCCCTGCAGCAGCGGATGTCGCTGAGCACCCCGCTCACCCGCCGCTTCGCCCGCTTCAGCCGGGTGTTGCTCTACGGCATCCTGGCGGTGGCGGCCCTCACCCTGGCCATCGGCCTGGGCCGCGGCCAGCCCTTCGCCGCGGTGTTCGAGGCGGCCGTGGCTCTGGCGGTCAGCGCCATCCCGGAGGGTCTGCCGGCGGTGGTCACGATCACCCTGGCCATCGGCGTGAACCGCATGGCCGACCGCCACGCCATCATCCGCAAGCTGCCGGCCGTGGAGGCCCTGGGCAGCGCCACGGTGGTGTGCTCCGACAAGACCGGCACCCTCACTGAAAATCAGATGACGGTGCAGGTGGTGGTGGCCGGTGGGGTCAGCTACCGGGTGAGCGGCAGCGGTTACAGCCCCCACGGCGATCTGCTCAACAGTGATGGAGCCGTGCTGGATCCCCTGCCGCCTGCCCTGGAGCAGGTGCTGCGCTGCGGAGTGCTCTGCAACGACTCCCGCCTCCGGCAGCAGCACGGCGCCTGCACCATGGAGGGTGATCCCACCGAGGCTGCCCTGCTGGCGGCAGCCGAGAAAGGCGGTCTCACTCGGGTCGGGCTGGAGCCCCCCTTCCCGCGGCTGGATGCAATCCCCTTCGCCTCCGAATACCAGTACATGGCCACCCTCCATGACGGCCAGGAGCGTTCGCTGCAGGTGAAGGGATCGGTGGAGGCGCTGCTGCCGCGCTGCTGCGGCATGCTCGCCGCTGATGGCGCCGTGGTACCCCTCGAGGCCGAGGCCATTCATCGCCGGGTGGAGGTCCTAGCCGGAGAGGGTCTGCGGCTGATCGCCTTCGCCTCGCGGCCGATGCCCCATCACCGCCATGACCTGCAACGCAGCGACCTGGACGGCGAACTGGTGTTTCTCGGCCTGCAGGGGATGCTCGATCCACCGCGGCCGGAGGCGATCCTTGCCGTGCAGGCCTGCCAGCGGGCCGGCATCTCGGTGCGCATGATCACCGGCGACCACGCCGCCACGGCCACCGCCATCGCCACCCGCATGGGCATCGGCCCGGCCGCTGCCGAGGAGCTGCGGGCCTACACAGGCCAGGACCTGGGGGCCATGGATGCCGCCGCCTTTGCCGCCGCGGCCCGCGATGGTCAGGTGTTCGCCCGGGTGGCGCCGGCCCAGAAGCTGCAGCTGGTGGAGGCGCTGCAGGCCGGCGGCGCCGTGGTGGCGATGACCGGCGATGGCGTCAATGACGCTCCGGCCCTCAAGCAGGCCGATATCGGCATCGCCATGGGCAGAGGGGGCACCGAAGTGGCCCGCGAGGCTGCCGACATGCTCCTCACCGACGACAACTTCGCCTCGATCGAGGCGGCGGTGGAGGAGGGGCGCACGGTGTACCGCAACCTGCGTAAGGCGATCGCCTTCCTGCTGCCGGTGAATGGCGGCGAGTCGATGACGATTCTGATCAGTGCCCTGCTGGCCAGGGATCTGCCGATCCTGGCGCTTCAGGTGCTGTGGCTGAACATGATCAACTCGATCACGATGACCGTGCCGCTGTCGTTCGAGCCCAAGGCCGATGACACCATGGCTCAGCCGCCCCGGGATCCGGGCGAAGCGCTGATCACGCCGCGCCTGCTGCGCCGGATTCTGGTCGTGTCCCTCTACAACTGGGTGCTGATCTTCGGTGTGTTCGAGTGGTTGCGGGGCGGCGGCGGCAGCCTGGAACTGGCCCGCACTGCCGCCATCCAGGCCCTCGTCGCCGCCCGGATCATCTACCTGCTCAGCATCAGCCAGCTGGGCCGCAGCCTGGCAAGGCGTCTGCTGGGCAGGGCCGACGCGGTGGCGCGTGCTCCCCAGCTGTTGCTCGGGATCGGCCTGGCCGTGCTGCTGCAGCTGTTGTTCAGCCAGTGGAAGCCGATGAACAGCCTGTTCAGCACCGTGCCGATCGCCGGCCCGCAGCTCCTGCTCTGTGCTCTGGCCATGGGGGCGATGCTGCCGGTGGCCTGGCTGGCCAACCGGCTCGATCCCGACGCCTAAGCCCCGAGCAGCTCCAGCAGGCCTGCCTCGCTGAGCACCGCCACCCCCAGGCCCTCGGCCTTGCTGAGCTTGCTGCCCGCCTCCTCGCCGGCCACTAAGTAGCTGGTCTTCCTGCTCACGGAGCTGCTCACCTTGCCGCCTGCGGCCTCGATCAGCTCCTGGGCCTGGCGGCGGCTGAGGCTGGGCAGGGTGCCCGTGAGCACGAAGGTCTGGCCGCTCAGGGGGGAATCAGGGCGCTCCCGGCCTGCCTCGCTCCCGGCCGCCGCGGCGGCCTTGGCGGCCCGTTCCGCCTCGCTGGCGGCCAGGGACAGACCCTGCTTCCGTAACTCCTCCAACAGCGTCTGATTGGCCGGCGTGGCGAACCACTGCTGCAGGCTCTGGGCGATCTCGGCGCCGATGCCGAACACGGCCGTGATCACCTCAGGCTCTGCGGCGGCGGTCACCGCCAGCTCCTTGGCCGAGGGGAAGGCCCGCGCCAGGGCCTTGGCGTTCACCTCGCCCACGTGGTGGATGCCGAGGCCGTAGAGCTGGCGGTGCCAGGGCTGCCCCTTGGAGGCGGCCAGGGCGGCCACCAGATTGGTGGCCGATTTCTCCCCCATCCGCTCCAGGCTGGCCAGGAGGGCTCCATCCAGGCGGTAGAGATCGGCGATCGAAGCCACCAGGCCCCGGTCCACCAGCTGCTCGATCAGCTTGCTGCCGGCGCCGTCCACATCCAGGGCCCCCTTGCTCACCCAGTGGCGCAGGGCGCCCCGCAGGATCGCCGGACAGCTGGAATTGACGCAGCGGGTGGCCGCCTCGCCCTGCTCGCGCACCAGCTCCGAACCGCAGGCCGGACAGTGGTGGGGCAGTTCCAGGCGCTGGGCCGCCGCCGGCCGCAGCTCGCTCAGCACCCGCACCACCTCGGGGATGATCTCGCCGGCCTTGCGCACCACGATCGTGTCGCCGCCGTGCAGATCCAGCTCAGCGAGGCGATCGGCGTTGTGCAGGGTGGCCCGGTTCACCGTGGTGCCGGCCAGGGGCACGGGCTCGAACTCGGCCACCGGCGTGATCACCCCCGTGCGCCCCACCTGGCAGACCAGGCGCAGCAGCCGGCTGGGGGCCTCTTCGGGGGCGTACTTGAGGGCGATCGCCCAGCGGGGTGCCTTCTGGGTGAAGCCGGCCTCGGCCTGCAGGCGCAGGTCATTGAGCTTCAGCACCACGCCGTCGGTGGCATAGGGCAGCTGCTGCCGCGCCTCCTCCCAGTGGGCACAGAAGGCCTGCACCGCCGGCAGGTCCGGCAGCAGGGCCGCGTTGGGGTTCACCTTGAAGCCCGCTGTTCGCAGCCAGGCCAGGGCCTCCCACTGGCTGCTGGGACGCAGGGGCGCCGTGCCGCCGGCCCCATCTGCCTGGGGCTGCCAGTCGGGGGGCAGGTGCAGGGTGTAGGCGAAGAAATCCAGCCGCCGCGCCGCCACCACCTTCGGGTCCAGCTGGCGCAGGGTGCCGGCGCAGGCGTTGCGGGGATTGGTGAACGGGGTCTCGCCGCGCGTCTCGCGCTCGGCATTGATCGCCGCAAAGGTGGCATCGGGGATCAGCGCTTCGCCGCGCACCTCCAGCCAGGCCGGCGGCTGCTCCAGCTGCAGCCGCAGCGGCACGCTGCCGATCGTGCGCACATTGGCCGTGATCTCCTCGCCCCGCTCGCCGTCGCCACGGCTGGCGGCCCGCACCAGCACGCCCTGCTCGTAGCTCAGCGCCAGGGCATTGCCATCGATCTTGAGCTCGCCCACCAGCGCCAGGGCGGGCAGCGGCTCACCGGGGGCTGGGCTGCGCTCGAGCCGCTTCAGCAGCCGCCCGTACCACTCCTCCAGCTCCTCCAGTGAAAAGGCGTTGTCGAGGCTGAGCAGGCCGATGCGGTGCTCCACGCTCGTGAAGCCCTCCGCCGGGCTCCCCCCCACCCGCTGGGTGGGGCTGTCGGGCCGGATCAGCTCGGGGTGGGCCGTCTCCAGCTCCACCAGCTCGCGGTAGAGCCTGTCGTAGACCGGATCCTCCATCAGCGGAGCATCGAGCACGTAGTAGGCGTGGGCGGCCTGGCTGAGCAGCCGCTGCAACTCGGCGATCCGGCCCTGGCCGGCTTCGGCACCGGCTGCGGCTGCCCTGCTGCTGATCATCAGGCCCTGGGAGAAGGAGTCTGCAGCGGTGTCAGGCGCCCACCGTGCGGATCCGGTCGATCCGCCACTGCTCCTCCACCTTCACGAAGGTGAAGTCGAGGGGGAGTTCCTCCTTGGCCTCGGTGAGCAGTTTCACGGTGAGGATCAGCTGGCCCTCCTGCAGCCTCGGCCGCCCCGACTTGAGGTTGCGGTAGCGATTCAGCTTCAGGCCGGCCAGGTACTGGATGAACTGCTTGCGGTTCACATGGCTGCGGTAGTTCTTGGTGGTGAGCAGGTAGGCGCCGTCCACCTGGCCGTTGGCCACCTGGGCGAAAAACTGCTTCAGCAGCGGGTTGATGCCGCGGGCGCTCAGCACCAGCTTCACGGCCGTGATCGTCCAGTAGAGGAGCAGGGCTCCGGCGCCGGCCAGGAGGGCCTTGCTGCCGATGTCACGGGTCAGAGCCCAGTCCATAGGCCGGTGAATCTGTGTTGAATGGCCCCAGAGTCTGACTGACCAGGCCCCGGCGTGCCGCTCGAGCCCCTGCTGCCGCTGTTTCACCGGTTGAACCGGGAGCACTTCCAGGCCCGCCTCGCCCCTGGCGGCGTGCCCCTGCTCGAGCTGCGCTGGAGCGATGGCCGCATGCGCCGCACAGCCGGCCTCTACCGCCGCGGGCGCCGTGCCGACGGCCGCGACCTCTGCGAGATTGTGCTGTCGCGGCCGTTGCTGGATCCCCTGCCCCGGGAGGCCCTGCTCAGCACCCTCTGCCACGAGATGATCCACGCCTGGGTGGACCGGGTGCTGCAGGTGCGGGAGGTGCATGGCCCCCACTTCCGCGCCCGCATGGCCGCCATCAACGCGGCCCAGCAGGGTTTCGAGGTGAGCCTGCGCCACCGCTACCCCCTGCCGGGCGGCGGCACCAGCACCGCCAGCCGCTGGATTGCCCGCTGCCCCCGCTGCGGCCTCACGGCCCCCTACCGCCGGCGCGTGCGTGGGCTCGCCTGCCGCGTCTGCTGCGAGCGCCACCACGGCGGCCGCTGGCATGCCAGCTGCCTGCTCGATTTTTCCGAGCCGGGCCGCACCCCTGGGCAGGGTGTCTAGGGTCAGCCCGCTATGGGCTCGGCGTGGACGTCTTTCTCTGGAC
>NZ_JADEWP010000125.1:0-7455 GCF_015207535.1 Cyanobium sp. LEGE 06143
ACCTGGGGCTGGGGGGCATCGGGATCGCTGGGCGCCCGCTCATCACTGGTCGTCCACTCTGACTCACCCTCTGCAGGGCCCCACCCGATAGGTTGAGCACCAGCGAGAGGCCCTGCCTTGCCGGCCCGTTCCCCATCCCCGTCTGGCGGCTCCCTGGCTCCCCATGAACGGGCCCGTCCCCTGGCCAAGGGCAGTGTGTATCCCGCCAAGGAGCTCTGCAGCCAGTGCGGGCTCTGCGACAGCCGCTGGGTGGCCTATGTGCGGCAGAGCTGCGCCTTCCTCACCCAGCGCTTCGAGGCCATGGAGGCCGCCGCCCACGGGCGCAGCCGTGATCTCGACAACGAGGACGAGCTCTACTTCGGCGTGCATCAGCGGATGCTGAGCGCCCGCCTGCGCCAGCCCCTGGAGGGGGCCCAGTGGACCGGCATCGTCAGCCGCATCGGCGTGCGCGCCCTGGAGACCGGGCTGGTGGACGCCGTGCTCTGCGTGGGCCAGAGCGAGACGGATCGCTTCACCCCTGTGCCGCGCCTGGCCCGCACGCCCGAGGAGGTGCTCAGCGCCCGGGTGAACAAGCCCACCCTCTCGCCCAACCTGGAGGTGCTCGAGCAGCTGCCCGGCAGTGGCATCCGCCGGCTGCTGGCCATCGGCGTGGGCTGCCAGATCCAGGCGTTGCGCGCCGTGCAGCCCACCCTTCCCCTCGATGAGCTCTATGTGCTGGGTCTGCCCTGCGTCGACAACGTGTCCCGCGAGGGCCTGCAGACCTTCCTGGAGAGCACCGTGAGCTCCCCCGACACGGTCGTGCACTACGAGTTCATGCAGGATTTCCGCATCCACTTCCGCCACAGCGACGGCCGCAGCGAAACCGTGCCTTTCTTCGGCCTCGACACGCCGAAGCTCAAGGATGTGTTCGCTCCCAGCTGCCTGAGCTGCTTCGACTACACCAATGCCGGCGCCGACCTGGTGGTGGGCTACATGGGGGCCAGTTTCGGGCGGCAGTGGATCACCGTGCGGAACCCGCTGGGCCAGCGGCTGCTTGACCTGGTGGAGCCGGAGCTCGAGGTGGCCCCCGTGACCAGCCGCGGTGATCGCCGCGCCGCCGTGCAGCAGGGCATCGAGGCCTACGACAAGGCCGTGAAGCTGCCGCGCTGGCTCGCCGATGTGATCGGGGGGTTCGTGCAGCGCTTCGGTCCGAAGGGCCTGGAATATGGCCGCTTCTCGATCGATTCCCATTTCACCCGCAACGCGCTCTGGGTGCGACGCCATCATCCTGAGAAGGCCGAGGACCACATCCCGGCCTTCGCCAAGAAGATCGTGAGTCGCTACCGGTTGCCCTCCGCATGAGTCAGGTTCTCTCCGCCGCCCGGCGTCGCTGTGGTGTGTTGCTCCACCCCACGGCCCTGCCCGGGCCGGGCCCCTGCGGCAGCTTCGGCGCCGAGGCCCACCACTGGATCGAACTCCTGGCTGAACATCACATCGGTCTGTGGCAGCTGTTGCCCCTGGCCCCCACCGATTGCACGGGGTCGCCCTACAGCTCCCCCAGCGGCTCGGCCCTGAACCCCTGGCTGCTGGATGGGGATCTGCTGGTGCAGGAGGGCCTGCTCACGGAGGCCGATTGCCAGGCGCTGCCCGGCAACGCCAGCACCGAGCGCCTTGATCTGGAGGTGATGCCCCAGCGCTGCGCCGCCCTGGCCGCCGCCCTGGTGCGCCGCTGGCCCCAGCAGGACGTGGCCACCCAGCAGGCGTTCGCGAGCTGGCGCCACAGCCAGCGCCACTGGCTGGAGGATCACTGCCGCTTCATTGTGCTGCGGCAGCAACTGGGCGGCCGCCCCTGGTGGGAGTGGCCCGAGCCCCTGGCCCGGCGTCAGCCCCAGGCCCTGCGCCAGCTGGATCGGGATGGCGCCGGCGCGCTCCTGGAGCAGGCGCTGCTGCAGTGGCAGCTGCAATGCCAGTGGCAGGCCCTGCGCCGCCGCGCCCACAGCTGCGATCTCGACCTGGTGGGCGACCTGCCCTTCTATGTGGCCCATGACAGCAGCGACGTCTGGTGCCGCCCCTGGCTGTTTTCCCTGGGCAGGGGGGGTGGCCTGGAGCAGCAGAGCGGCGTACCGCCCGACTACTTCTCCGCCACGGGCCAGCTGTGGGGCACGCCGGTGTACCGCTGGCCCCGGCATCTGATCAGCGGTTTCAGCTGGTGGATGGCGCGGCTGGATCGGCAGTTCGAGCTCTTCGACCGCCTGCGCCTCGATCACTTCCGGGCCCTGCAGGCCTTCTGGAGCGTGCCCGGCGGCGATCCCACCGCTGAGAACGGGCGCTGGCGCTGGTCGCCGGGCAACCTGCTGTTACGGCTGCTGTGGTTGCGCTGCTGGATCAAGGGCCAGCTGCGCGATGGTCATCTGCCCCTGATCGCCGAAGACCTGGGCGTGATCACCCCGCCGGTGGAGGCCCTCAGGGATCGCTTCTCCCTGCCCGGCATGAAGATCCTGCAGTTCGCCTTCAATGGCGATGGCGACAATCCCTACCTGCCCGCCAACATCCAAGGCCCAGACTGGGTGGTGTACACCGGCACCCACGACAATCCCACCACCACCGGCTGGTGGCAGGACCTCGACCACGACTCGCGTCAGCGCGTGGAGCATGCCCTGGGCGCGGCGGTGACCGCCCCGGCCTGGCAACTGCTGGAAGCCGCCCTGGCCAGCCCGGCCGATCTGGCCGTGGCGCCCCTGCAGGACCTGCTCGAACTTGACGATCACGCCCGCTTCAACACCCCGGGCACCACCTCCGGCAACTGGACCTGGCGGCTGAACCAGCCGGTGGCCAGCCTCGCAGGACCACTCAAGGGCCTGGGCGAGATGGCCCACCGCTATCAGCGCGCCTGAGGCTGGAACCGGCCCGGCTCGCCCGGGCTGGCGCGGAGCGATTGACCGAGCCACTGCACAGCTCCAGGCGAGGTGGGCGCTGGCGTGATCCGCAGGGTCCAGGGGGCGCTGAGGCTGAATTCGAGCCGGCCGCTGGCGGCCTTCAGCTCAGTGCTGCTGCCGCCCGCGGTCTCGAGGTTGAGGCTGGCCGGCGCGGCCAGGGTCACCACCAGGGCCCCCCGTGGGCTGATGGTCTGTTGCGGTGGGGCGGCGGCTGGGCTCTGGCGCCGCCAGAGGGCCAGGGCCTGCCCCGCCCCGGCCTGTTGCAGCGGCCGCAGGCTGGGAACAATGGCGAGCAGGGCCTGGTCACTGCCCTGCTTGCCGCCCTGCTCCTGCATCGGCAACGGCGGAATGGGGCTCACGGCCAGGAGCCCCTCCTGGGCGAGTTGGCGTTGCTGCAGGTTGAGGCCATACACGAGCCCGAGGGTGAGCACGCCGTAGAGCAGGGTGCCCTGCCAGGTGGTGAAGACATCGATCGAGCCAGGCGTGAAGCGCTGCAGCAGCCCGCGTGGCTGCTCCTGCGGCGGCAGCCGGTCGGCGGAGGTCGGCAGCACCCCCTCCAGGCTGCCTGGCTGCAGCTCGAGATGCCGCTCGATCAGGGGCAGCATCGTGCGCAGGTAGGCGGCCTCGGGCAGGCGATCGCGCCAGCCGCGCTMCAGGGCCTCCAGMACCGGKGTGCTGATGCGGGTGTCCAGGGCCAGCTGGYGCAGGCTGAKCTGGCGTTCCTCGCGCCGCTGCCGCAGGGCACGCCCTGCCGCCACCAGCGGATCCTCCCTGGCCGGAGCACCGGCGGGGGACGCACGCCGACGCCGCCAGCGCCACAGCCACCGGAAGGACATGGGCCGTGCCGCTGGAGGCGTGGTGGCAGGGGGCCGGGGCGCTGATGGCGGGCTCAGGACTCGGGGGCGACCAGGGCGTCCCATTCTCGGCGATCAAGGGCTCGCCAGCTTCCCTCCGGCAACGGGCCCAGCCGCAGCGCACCGATGCCGATGCGCTGCAGGTCCAGCACCGGGTGCCCCAGCAGCTGGGCGGTGCGCCGAATCTGGCGGTTGCGTCCCTCGCCCATCTCCAGTTCCAGGCCGGTGCTCCTGGCGCTGTGCTGCAGCACCCGCACACCCACCGGCTGGCTGGCCTGGCCATCGAGCGGCACGCCCGCAGCCCAGCGCGCCAGGGTGGCCCCACTGGGACGGCCCGCCACCTGCACCCGATAGAGCTTGCGGTGGCCGTGGCGTGGATGGCTGAGCCGCAGGGTGAGGGCGCCCTGGTTGGTGAGCAGCAGGGCGCCCCGGCTGTCGGCATCGAGACGGCCGATCGGGTGCAGGCCCCGGCCCCGTCGCAGCTCAGGCGGCAGCAGCTCGAGCACGGTGGGGCGGCCGCGGGGGTCGCTGCAGCTGCACAGCACGCCCACCGGTTTGTTGAGCAGCAGCAGCAGCGGCTCGGCCGCGGGGGCGAGGGGTTCGCCATCCACCGCGATCCGATCGCTGCCGGGATCGGCGCTGTCACCGATCCGGGCGGTGGCTCCATTCACCTGGATCCGGCCGGCGCGCAGCAGGTCTTCGGCCCGTCGGCGGGAGCAGAGTCCAGCCGCCGCGATCAGTTTCTGCAAGCGCTCTCGGGCCATGGACCCATGCTGCAGGAGGCCGGGAAAAGGATGGTAGGTTTACGAAACAGAACTGTTTCGCAATTCTCCGTCATGCCTTCCCTGCCCGTGGCCGCTGCCGATGGGTCTGCTCTGCCTGGTGGCGCCGACCTGGTGCGCAGCTACCTGCGGGACATCGGCCGGGTGCCGTTGCTGAGCCATGAGCAGGAGATCACCCTGGGCCGCCAGGTGCAGGAGCTGATGGCTCTTGAGGAGATCGAACAGGAGCTGACGATGCGTGCCGGGGGTACGGCGCCGGAGCGGCCGGAGCTGGCGGCGGCGGCGGGCCTGAGCCTGCCGGTGCTGAAGAAGCGTCTGCAGGCGGGCCGCCGTGCCAAGGAGCGGATGGTGGCGGCGAACCTGCGGCTGGTGGTGAGCGTGGCGAAGAAATACACCAAGCGGAACATGGAGCTGCTGGACCTGATCCAGGAGGGCACGATCGGCCTGGTGCGGGGTGTGGAGAAGTTCGACCCGACGCGGGGCTACAAGTTCAGTACGTATGCGTACTGGTGGATTCGGCAGGGGATCACGCGGGCGATCGCGGAGAAGAGCCGCACGATCCGGCTGCCGATCCACATCACCGAAACGCTGAACAAGCTGAAGAAGGGTCAGCGGGAACTGAGCCAGGAGCTGGGCCGCACGCCCACGGTGAGCGAGCTGGCGGTGTTTGTGGAGCTGCCGGAGGAGGAGGTGAAGGATCTGCTGTGCCGGGCGCGGCAGCCGGTGAGCCTGGAGACGAAGGTGGGGGACGGCGAGGACACGGAACTGCTCGACCTGCTGGCCGGTGATGGGGAGCTGCCGGAGGAGCGTGTGGACGGAGAGTGCCTGAAGGGCGACCTGCGTGCGCTGCTGGAGCAGCTGCCTGAACTGCAGGGCCGGGTGCTGAAGATGCGCTACGGCATCGACAGCGAGGGCCAGGGCCTGGGCGAGCCGATGAGCCTGAGTTCGATCGCCAAGAACCTCGGCATGAGCCGCGACAAGACCCGCAACCTCGAGCGCAAGGCTCTCGAGGGGATCCGCTCCCAGTCGCGTCGGCTCGAGGGCTACCTGGTGGCCTGAGCGGCCTAGAAGAACTGGTCGAAGTTGTCGAAATCGACGGCGCTGAAGGTGCCGTCTTCCACCTGCTGCATCAGCCGCTCCAGCTGGGCCCAGAGGGCCCCTGCCGTGCCGATCGAGAGCACGAAGGACACCAGCAGGGCCGCCCCTGAGGCGAAACCGAACACCTGCAGCGCCCCGCCGATGAACAGGGTGACACCCACCACGATGCCGATGTAGGGCAGGGTGGTGCCGCCGTTGCCCAGGGGCAGCAGGGGCAGTCGGTCCTGTTTCCAGCCCTCCAGCCGGTTCTGCACCATCTTGGCGAAGGTGAGGCCGCAGAGCACGCTGATGGCCAGGCCCAGCCCCGACACCAGGTAGGGCGGCTGGATGAAGGTGCCGTACTCAATCATCAACTCGCTGGCCTCGAGGTCGAGCGGGGCGGTGTCGATCACGGCGCACAGTCGGGTCGGAGGCCGACCCTAGGCGGCGGCCAGGGGGTTGAGCCGCGCCAGCAGGGTGCCTGCCAGCTTGCGGGCGCTGAACGTGCGCCGCAACAGGTCCATCAGAGCGCGCAGGTCTTCGGCATTGAGGCGGTCATCGCGCACCAGGGTGAGCAGCAGCCTCTGGCGCAGGCTGGCCCCATCGGGACCCAGCAGCAGCCGCAGCCCCGAGCCCATCACCGGCAGCAGGTCGGCCCGCGGCCCATCGTTCTCCAGCACCGCCAGCAGGCTCTCGAGCCGCTCGATCTGCAGCCGGCCCTCCCGGTCGAACAGCACGTCGAGCAGCTTCTCGCGCATCTCGGCGGTGTCGCCCGCCAGCAGCCGGCGGGCCACGTAGGGGTAGGCCACGCGGATGATCTTGAAGTCGGGGTCGAGCCGCAGGGCCAGGCCCTCCTGGCTAACCACGGCCCGGATGATCAGCGCGAAGCGCACCGGCACCCGGAACGGGTAGTCGAACACCAGCTCGGAAAAGCGGTCGGTGACCGCTTTGAAATTGAAGTTGCCGACGTTCTCGCCCAGGGTGCCGCCCAGCACCTCCTCCAGGGCCGGAATGATCGGCTCGAGGTTGATGTCCGGGCTGAGGAAGCCCAGGGCGACGAAGTCGCTGGCCAGGGCGCGGAAATCGCGGTTGATCAGGTGCACCACCGCCCCGGTGAGGGTGAGCCGGTCGGCATCGGAGATCGAATCCATCATGCCGAAATCCACGTAGGCCACATGGCCCAGCTGGCCGGTGCGTCCCGGCAGGGCGAAGAGGTTGCCGGGGTGGGGATCGGCGTGGAAATAGCCGAACTCCAGCAGTTGCTGCAGCCCCGCCATCACCCCGGTGCGGATCAGGGCGGTGGGATCGAGGTGGCGCGCCTCCAGCACCTGGCGCTCCTGCAGCTTGGTGCCATGGATCCAGCTGGTGGTGAGCACCCGCCGGGCACTCAGCTGGCGCTCCACGTGGGGCACAGTCACCTCGGGATGGGCGCTGAACAGGCCGGCGAAGCGCTCGGCGTTGTCGGCCTCCTTGTGGTAGTCGATCTCGTCGAAGAGGGTCTGGCCGAACTCGTCGATGATGCCGTCGAGCCCGAAACCCAGATTCAGGGGCAGCAGCGGCGCACTGAGCACCGCCAGCATGCGGATGATCACCAGGTCGCGGCGCAGGATCTGGGGCAGATCGGGCCGCTGCACCTTCACGGCCACCCACTGGCCGTCGTGCATCTGGGCCTTGTAGACCTGCCCCAGGCTGGCGGCGGCAATCGGGTAGTCGGGGAACAGGGCAAACAGCTCCCGGGCCGGTGCCCCCAGCTCCGTCTCGATTGTGCGCAGGGCCACCTCCTGGGGGAAGGGGGGCAGGKTGTCCTGAAGCTGGGTGAGCTGCTCG